>JAILJR010000035.1 GCA_024694565.1 Butyrivibrio sp.
AAAAACCTGTTATCATCAGCATCACTGATGGACAGATGGAGCTTAAGATCAACTCTGCAATCGGAAGTATGGATGAGCAGATTGATATAGACAAGCAGGGTAAGGATCTGATGATCGGATTTAATCCCAGATTCCTCATTGATGCACTCAGGGTCATAGATGATGAGACAGTTGATATATATCTTGTCAATCCGAAGGCACCATGCTTTATAAGGGATAAGGATTCGACCTATATTTATCTGGTTCTTCCTGTTAACTTTACAACTGTGGATTAATTTTCTGGTGAATATATGGAAACGATCAAACTGCGTGAGGGTGATGAGTTTATAAAGCTCGGACAGGCCCTTAAAAAAGCGGGACTTGAAGGTTCGGGAGTTGATGCCAAGATGGATATCCTCTCCGGAAAGGTCCTTGTAAACGGAAGTATAGAAGAAAGAAGAGGCCGTAAGCTCTACAGCGGAGACGTTTTTGAATTTGACGGCGTTAAGGTTAAGATTGAAAAATGATAATTAAGTCATTGGAGCTGGCTGATTTTAGAAACTATGACAATCTCAAAATAGATTTCAGCAGCGGCACTAATATTCTCTATGGTGATAATGCTCAGGGTAAGACAAACATTCTGGAAGCCATTTTTTTGTCAGCCACGACAAAGTCACACAGAGGGAGCAAGGATAAAGATATTATCGGCTTTGGAAAAGATGAGGCTCACATAAGGAGCATTCTTGACAAAGATGGTGCAGAGTACAGAATTGACATGCACCTTCGTAAGAGCAGGTCAAAGGGAATTGCAATTGACGGACAGAAGATCAGGAAAGCTTCGGATCTTATAGGGAGACTTAATGTTGTATTCTTTTCTCCTGAGGATCTTGGAATTATCAAAAATGGTCCTTCAGAGAGGCGCAGATTCATGGATATGGAGCTGAGTCAGCTGGATCTCATATATTTGAATAGTCTTTCCAAGTACAATAAGCTTGTAATAGAGCGAAATAAGGTTCTAAAGGATCTGTTTGAACACCCGGAAAACAGTGTACTTTTAGATGTTCAAGATAAGCAGTTGTGTGAATACGGATCCGTCATAATAAAGGCAAGAGAAAAATTCATAAGAGAGCTCAACGAGATAATCTGTCCTATTCATGAGAAGCTCACAGGTGGAAAAGAGCTTCTGTCTATTTACTATGAGCCAAATACGGGATATGAAGATTTTGAAAAGAAGATAAGTGCTGCAAGAACAAAGGATACATATGCAAAGCAGACAACTGTAGGTCCACACAAGGACGATTTTTCTTTTATTGTCAGAAAGACTGATTCCGGTAAAGACAGTGAAGGTATAGATATCAGGAAATTTGGATCACAGGGACAGCAGAGAACAGCTTCCCTGTCGCTTAAATTATCAGAGATTGAAATTGTAAAGAAATCCAAGAAGGAGAACCCTGTTCTTTTACTTGATGATGTTCTGTCGGAGCTTGACAGCAACAGACAGAACTATCTTTTAAACTCCATCGGAGATATACAGACCATCATAACATGTACGGGTCTTGATGAATTTGTTAATAACAGATTTGAAATAGATAAGCTGTTCAAGGTTACTGAAGGAACAGTAGAGCGTGAAAACTAAGGAGCATAGGATGAGTAACGAAGAAGTACAGTATGGTGCCGATCAGATCCAGATACTTGAGGGACTTGAAGCGGTAAGAAAAAGACCCGGTATGTATATTGGCACAACTGCCTCAAGAGGTCTTCATCATCTTGTCTATGAAATTGTTGACAATGCTGTTGATGAAGCACTGGCAGGCTTTTGTGATCACATCGAAGTTACCATAAATGAAGACAATACTATAGTGGTTAAGGATAACGGACGCGGTATTCCAGTAGATGTTAACCACAAATCAGGACTTACAGGCGTGGAGGTTGTATTTACCATTCTTCATGCCGGTGGCAAATTCGGCGGTGGAGGATACAAGGTTTCCGGAGGTCTGCACGGAGTAGGAGCTTCTGTAGTAAATGCTCTTTCTGAGTGGCTTGAGGTTCAGGTAACAAGAAACGGAAAGGTTTATCAGCAGAGATATGAAAGAGGTAAGGTCTGCTACGCACTAAAGGAGGTTGGAGACGCTCCCGAAGAGGCTACAGGTACAAAGGTGTATTTTAAACCTGATGCACTCATTTTTAAGGAGACCACAGTTTTTGACTACAATGTCCTAAAGCAAAGACTCCGTGAGATGGCATTTCTTACAAAGGGTCTTCGCATAACTTTGACAGACCTAAGAGTTGAAGAAGGAGAAAACCCGGTTGTACATACCTTCCACTATGAGGGAGGAATAAAGGAATTTGTACAGTATCTCAACAAGAGCAAAACAGCTCTTTATGACAATATCATGTACTTTGAGGGAAACAAGAACAATGTTCGGGTCGAGGTATCCCTCCAGCACAATGATTCA
>JAILJR010000063.1 GCA_024694565.1 Butyrivibrio sp.
TCCGGCGAAATATGAAAATATTTTTCATGTTGCACAAAAATTTGCCTTTTCGGTTAATTATTGTTCATCCCAAAATATAAAAAGTGAATATTTTTTCACTTAAATACAGAATCGTAACCATTTGTACCCAATGTGTATGCAGCAAAAAAGCCTTGAAATCATTGAAATTCCAAGGCTTTCATTTGGCGGAGGACATGGGACATGGGACTCGAAGAAGTCAGAAGAGTACAAACGTTGAAATTCCAAGGAGGAAAAGCGCCGTCCACGCTTGTACCCGGGATTGTACCCAGTTATTTTGAGTTTCTTTCATTCGCCATAGGTTGGAATATGCCCCTTCTCGCCTTATGAGTAGTTCTGTATGAACAGCCATATCTCCAAATCCCAGATTATCACGCTCAGAATCTCTGAGCTGTTCTTATACCATGCTATTGTGTCTATTGCTTATTCCTTTTACCGCTGTTTTCTGTGCCTCTTACTTCCTCGTGGTAGAAATAGTCGACTATAATCGGATGACCCTGAGACACTCTCTCATATGGCGTCTCATTGTCCACGAAGCGGCACTTATGTTTCTCAGCCAACTCCTCCGCTTTCTTTTCCAGAGCCTCAAAGTAGCTGCGGTCCTTCTTGTTGTATATCTGCTCATACAGTGGCTTCAGATCAGGATACTTCTCTGCAATATAGTTCATTATGTCTGCCTTGAATCCGCCGCGGAGATTGAGATTTTCAAGCCAGACAAGATCGCACTGATCCTTTGTCCTTTCAAAGATCGCTTCTATGTCAGTGATCCCCGGGAATACCGGCGAAATAAAGCATATTGTACGGATACCTGCGTCATAGACCTGTTTCATTGCCGCAAGCCTCCTCTCAATGCTGACAGCTGAATCCATGTCATTCTTGAACTCTTCATCCAAAGTATTGACAGACCACGAAACTGTAAGTCTGTTGTTCTTATTGATCTCCTTCAGAAGGTCAAGATCCTGCAGAACAAGGTCCGACTTTGTGCAGATCAGTATGTCCGCTCCGCTGTCCTTCAGTTCTTCAAGCAGGCGTCTGGTGTTTCTGTAAGTTTCTTCCAAAGGATTGTACCCGTCAGTCACAGTTCCTATTACAACTTTCTGTCCGGCATATTTTTTCGGATTCTTTATCACCGGCCAGTTCTTGACATCCATAAATGTGCCCCAATCTTCAGTATGCCCTGTGAAACGTTTCATAAATGAAGCATAGCAATACTTGCAAGCATGCGGACAGCCCACATATGGATTGACCGAATATCCGCCTATAGGCGTATTTGATTTGGTCATCACGCTCCTGGTGTCAATATGCTTTACTATTATTTCCTTTTGTTCCATTTCCTCTGCTCCTCCAGAACCTTATTGAATGCTTCAGGCATCTCCTGTATCATGCTGTCCTCGCCCATTATCGGAATAAGATCTTCTTTCCAGAATACAGGTATCTGCAGTTCATGGGCCTGCTCTGTCAGCGAATATGCCCAAACCGGTTCTGTCTTTACTGTCTTGCTTTTTGCTCCCGTCATGGTGCCGACTACGATCCAGTCTATCCCACTCAGGTCTACTTCTCCCGGATCATCGAACAAAGGCTCAAACGTCACATGGTAGTGTCTGGCTTTGACATTTTTCCTAAGCGCATCTATCCTCCAAAGCTCAGACCGCCTCGTCACTGTAACTCCGAACCATGCATTATCAAGGTGCGTCTCGAACGAGAGTAAGTCCGGGCGCTTAGTAAGGAAGAGAAACTGGTGCTGTGGGTTCTCTGCTATTTTGGCGAAGGCTTCTTTACGCCACTCTTCCTTCCATCCGGCCAGATCGCTCATTCCTGTCAACAAGAAATTCTGAGGCTTTGCCCTCTCCATCATCTTCAGCTTTCCGGGAAAGAATTCGGGCTTCTCAAAGTCATCTATCATATGGTATCTGCGCGTATTATTTCTCGCATAGCAATACGGACAACCAATCGTACAGCCTATTACCAGATTCATGTTCTGAATCTGATCTTTTATACATACACTCATTTGCCGCTCCACCCTTCCAGGTTGGAGAGTATCCTCTCCAGATACTCTTCAAACCTTTTTATCTCATCATCGGTGAATTCGTCATAGTATATTTTCCCCATTTCATCAGATACAGCATCGTACTCCTTCCTGAGAGCCTTTGCATTATCCGTCAGATACAGAAGTGTTTTTCTCTTATCTGATTCTGACTGCTCTTTTCTGATCAATCCGCTCTTTTCCATTCTTTCAAGCATCGTGGTCAGGGATGTGATCGCAAGCCCGCTCTTTTCAGAAACTGTTTTTATAGGGACACCATCCTCCTGCCAGAGAACATACAGTATCCTTCCCTGTGGCCCGTTGAATGCATCTATGTCCTTACCCGCCAGGATCCTGTCAAAGATGCGGTCCCCCAGCTGCTTTATCTTAGTTACAAGAAATCCGCCGTTTGCTTTCATAATTAAATACTCCTATATAGTAGTTTTATACATGCTACTATATAGGAGTATTTTTGTCAATTGCAGGCTTTAACAGCGCAATATAAAAGCCCTGAGATTATCACTCAGGGCCAAAATTCTGGCGGAGGACACAGATTGCAGTTGTTCTAATCATTGATTTTTCAGGCTTTTATACCTATACGTCACTT
>JAILJR010000101.1 GCA_024694565.1 Butyrivibrio sp.
ATTTCTGATCCGTGAGGGTATCTTAAAGGATGCTGATCCTGAGATCATGGCAGCCCAGTTTTCTTCACCGATCACGGTCTGGATCAATCTCTGTGACCGGGAACCGGAGATGGAAGACGAAATACTGGAGCTGGTCAGGAAGCATATCATACAGTTTTTTGATGTTTATCAAAAATAGGTGCTGAGGATGTGTGTATAGCCGGTCAGAGAAAAACGGCTGACCGGTTTTCTTTTTACATATAGTGCTAACGAACAACAGGGAGTGCTATGGAGGAACTGAGTATGAAGAAAAAGGTGTATCCAATATCAATGACTGTTTTATGGGGGATTGTATTCGCGACAGCCATGCGTAACTGGACTCTTGGTATATGTATGGGCCTTTTGATGGGAATTGCATTCGGTCTGCTTGATTCCGATAAAGAGGATGATGAGGAAAAGAAGAATAAAAAATGAATATGCAAAGCGTGTATGGAATACATGGAGACTTCATGAAGAAAAAGGAAAAGAGGCGTGGACGTTGATGACTGGTACTTGCCCCAATTAGAGAAGGATAGGGAGGATTAGTTTGTGAAAATTGTTGTTATCTATGGACAGAATCATAAAGGCTCCACCTATCATATTGCGCATGAATTAGCGAATAAAATTGGTGGAGAAATCAAGGAGTTTTTTCTTCCAAAAGATTTTGGCATGTTCTGCGTGGGATGTACAAACTGCTTTGTTGATTCAGAAAGACAATGTCCGCATTATAAGGCGTTAATTCCTATCACACAAGCGATGGATGATGCGGATGTAATTATACTTGCAAGTCCGGTATATGTATTTCATGTCACAGGAGCAATGAAAGCATTTCTTGATCACTACGGATATCGTTGGATGGTACATAGCCCGGAGGGATCAATGTTTAGAAAACAGGGGGTATGTATCACTACAGCAGCAGGCGCCGGAATTAAATCAACATTAAAAGATATGTCACATAGCCTGTTTTTCTGGGGTGTTGCAAGAATATATCAATATGGGGTTGCTGTTGCTGCAACAGATTGGAATGGTATAAGTGCTGAAAAGAGAGCTGCCATAGATAAGAAGACTGCAATGATTGCGAAGCAGATTAATTCGAGGGCAGGACATGTTAAGCCTGGTTTAAAAACAAAAGGTATGTTTTATATCATGCGTATGATGCAGAAAAAAGGATGGAACAGCCGGGATGTAAAACATTGGGAGAAACATGGGTGGTTAGAGAAAAAGCGACCGTGGAACCAATGATATATATTCCAGCTTGAGGAGATGGAGGATTATATCCTGGCTAATGGTCATAATCAGTCAGTTATGGAGTGGATTGGCAAATAAAAAAAGTGAATGACCCTATGTGATGACAGAATATAGAGATGATTTAGAGGAAGAGTTTTTGTAAGGGGATGAAGATCGTGAATAGTCAGGTTTGTAAGGTCATAGACAGATATAAAGGAATCAGGAATAAATTATGTGAGCTGGCAAAAGAAGATATAGACATCCATGCAGTCTTTGTAATCGGATCTTCAACAAGAGATGAAATACCGGCAGATGAATTCTCGGACCTTGATCTGATCATCGTGACAGACAATCCACAGAAGTGGTTTTCCGGTGAATATCCAGAATTACTTGGGAGGATCCGGATCTCTTTTCTGGAACCAACACTGGGCGGGGGAATGGAAAGAAGAAGTATCTATGAAGAAGACAAAGATGTGGATATGATCATTTTTACACCTGAGCAATTTGAAAAGGCTCTAAAAGAGGGTGTTGCCGGATGGGTTATGAACCGCGGATACAGAGTGCTGTATGATGCAGGTCGATTCCATGCGCTTTCTGTCCAGTATGTCAGCTCTGACATTATCCGTCCGGGAATGACCGAAGCAGAGTTTACCAATCTGGTCAATGATTTTTATTTTCATAACATCTGGGCATATAAAAAACTGCGGCGTGGGGAATTATGGTCTGCAAAAATGTGCATCGATGCATATCTTAAGAATCAGCTTCTGAAGATGATTGAAGAATATCAGATCGCAGTTTCCGGAGTGGACGTATGGCACGATGGAAGGTTCCTTGATCAGTGGGCAGATCATTCCATTCGGGAAGAACTTAAGAAGTGCTTTGCACATTATGAAAGAACAGACTGCCGGGATGCTTTGATGGCAACGCATGTTCTGTTTGCCAGACTTTCAAGGTCTGTGGCAGACAGCAGGGGTTATGTATATCCTGAGGAAGCGCGCCTGTGTGCAGCGGATTATCTGTCAGATTGAGAATCGGAAGGAGGATATTCCTTCGTCCGCCGCCAGGCGGTCACCGAGTGCTGGAGAAGAATAGAAAAAGCATGGATTCATAAGATTCTGGAAGGGCGGTGTAAATGAATGAAGGTTGCATGGTTCTGCATTCCGGCTCATGGACATACGAATCCGACACTTGGAGTAGTAAAAGAACTCACTTCAAAAGGTCATCAGGTCTATTATTTTTCTTT
>JAILJR010000124.1 GCA_024694565.1 Butyrivibrio sp.
CCTTAGAGAGTATGAGGTTAGATAGGCACAAGGTGTAAGCATGGTAACATGTTGAGCTGATGTGTACTAATAGGTCGAGGGCTTATCCAAGAAGCAATAGGATCAGAGAGATTTCAGTGTTCGGTTTTGAAGGCACAACCTTCAGAAATAATCCTCCTTAGCTCAGTCGGTAGAGCATTCGGCTGTTAACCGAAGTGTCGTTGGTTCGAGTCCGACAGGGGGAGCTGAAAAACGAGGTCGTTCTTAATGGCTCCGTGGTCAAGCGGTCAAGACATCGCCCTTTCACGGCGGTAACACGAGTTCGATTCTCGTCGGAGTCACTAAATCTATATCAGGTGACATAGCCAAGCGGTAAGGCATAGGTCTGCAACACCTTGAGCGGCGGTTCAAATCCGCCTGTCACCTCTTAACCTGTGAATTGAAATTCACAGGTTTTTTCTTTTGCCAAAAAATGCGGTTCATCAGGCTTAACGAATTTCTGAGGAAATCCTGATGGACCGCAATTTCTTAGGAAATCAGATAATCAATATGATATAATTTATGGAGCATTTGTGAAAAGAAAAATGCAAATTAGGAAAACAGAGGGCTGTCTTAAGTAATTGATAATGAGGATACAGCTTATGACGGTAGTGTGGCGAAGACTAAGAAAAAATTGACCGTCCTAAGGAATCTATCGAAAGCGGTACCTCTTAGGGCGAAGGAGGTTAAGGTATGGCAGAAGAAACAATGAACGATTACAAAGACGAGATTGAGAGATCTTTCAGAAAGGTCAAGGAGGGGGACATTCTTGAAGGAACAGTAATTGATGTCTCAGATACAGATGTGACACTTGATCTTAAGTATTACACTCAGGGTGTTATCAGAGCTGAGGATTTAAGTGACGATCCTAAATTCAACATTCACAGGGATATTGCAGTGGGTGATGAGGTTTCTGCCACTGTAAAAAGCACAGATGACGGAAATGGTAATATCCTGTTGTCAAGGAAGCAGGCCAATCAGGTAATTGCCTGGGATAAGCTCAAGGAGTATCTAAGCTCTGAGCAGTATGTCGAAGTCAGGGTTCAGGAGGCTGTAAAGGCCGGTGCAGTTGCTTATCTTGAAGGCATCAGAGGATTTATTCCTGCATCAAAACTGGATCTTTCTTATGTTGATGAGGAAAAGATTCCTGAATATGTCGGTAAGACACTTAAAGTTAAGGTCATAACAGCTGATGAAGAGAACCAGAAGCTTGTTCTATCAGCCAGAGAGTATTTAAAAGAAGAGGCAGACAAGCATAGAGCTGAAATGATATCTAATGTCGAAGTAGGTCTTGTTACTGAAGGAACAGTTGAAAGCCTTCAGAATTACGGAGCATTTGTGAATCTTGGTAACGGAATGTCTGGACTTGTACATATTTCACAGATATGTAACCAGAGGATTGCACACCCCTCTTCTGTTTTGAAGGTGGGGCAGAAGGTCAAGGTAAAGGTTACGGCAATCAAGGACGGTAAGCTCAGCCTCAGCATGAAAGCGCTCGAAGAGATCGCAGCAACAGAGATAACTGAAGAAAAGATTGACTTTAAGAGCGACGGCGAGGCAACAACCTCTTTGGCGGAGCTGCTCAAAAAGGCGGGATTTTAATATAATGGCTAACGGTCTGCTTTTTTCAATTAAATTGCAGATTTGCCATACAGATACAACGGACAAGAAATTTCTTAAGAAATTCTCTTTTCCATGAAGCTGTGAGAACCGTGAAAACTGCGGATCAAAATAAGGTGCAGATTCAAACGCTGCTCCTTAGGATATTGGAGGTTACAAATTATGGGAAATGATGTAACAAAACTCAAGGAACTTATAGATGCTACAGATAATATCGTATTTTTCGGAGGCGCAGGGGTATCAACTGAGAGTGGAATACCCGATTTCAGAAGTAAGGACGGGCTATATAACCAGCATGATGTAAGATTTGACAAGTATCAGCCGGAGTATCTATTAAGCCACAGCTGTCTTGTCTATGAACCAAAGGTATACTTTGAGTTTCACAGACAGAAAATGGATACAAGAAACATAGAGCCGAACAATGCACACAAGTATCTTGCTGCTCTTGAAAAAATGGGTAAGCTGAAGGCTGTCGTTACGCAGAACATTGATGGCCTTCATCAGAGAGCAGGAAGCAGTGTTGTATATGAAATTCACGGAAGTGCGCTCAGGAATTACTGCATGCATTGCGGAAAAGAATTTCCATCCGACTTTATTTTTGAAAATCAGGACCCGATACCCATGTGCAGTTGCGGTGGAATAGTAAGACCTGATATTACGCTGTATGAGGAGGGTCTGCCCGATGATCAGGTTAGCGGAGCAATCAGTTCAATTTCGAGAGCAGAGATGCTCATTATCGGAGGAACATCTCTTAGTGTATATCCGGCAGCCTCGTTTGTGGATTATTTCAGGGGTAAATACCTGGTTGTAATCAATGAGAGTGAGATTTCAGTCAGACCTGCCGAGAACACCTTAATAATCAAAGAGAGGATAGGAAAGCTCTTTACAGAGCTTGCAAAGCTGCAGGGAATTTTTTTATAAAAATGTTCTTGCAATTATCACATGGTTGTGCTAATATATTGCTCTGTGATAAATTTCCTTGCTACTTGACTGAAACAGGTAGCCAGAGACCAAAAGGAGGTAACTAAAGGCATGAACAAATACTAATTAGCCGTTGTTGTTAGTGCAAAGATCGAAGACGACGCAAGAACCGCTGTCATCGAGAAGGTTAAGAAGACTATTGAAAAGCATGGTGGTCAGATTACCGGTGTCGATGAGTGGGGCAAGAAGAAGCTTGCATACGAAATCGATAAGATGACAGAAGGCTTCTACTATTTCTTCCAGTTCGACGGTGAGCCTACTGCTCCGGCAGAGATTGAAGCTCGCATGAGAATTATGGACGGCGTCATCAGATATTTATGCGTTAAGAACGAGGCTTAAATAGAAGAGGACGAAAAATGAACAAAGTAATATTATGTGGACGTTTAACAAGGGACCCTGAAGTAAGATATTCACAGGCTGCAGAGCCTATGGCAATCGCAAGATTCACTCTTGCTGTTGACAGGAGGAGATCAAGAAATAATGATCCCAACGAACAGACAGCAGATTTCATAAATTGTGTTGCATTTGGAAGAACCGGAGAATTTGCTGAGAAGTACCTCAAGAAAGGTACCAAGATGCTGATTACCGGAAGAATTCAGACAGGGTCATATACCAATAAAGAAGGTGTTAAGGTCTACACAACAGAAGTGGTTGTAGAAGAGCAGGAGTTCGCAGAATCTAAAAATGCTGCATCCAATGGAGGAAGCTACCAGAGTAACAGTGGCTATTCCAACAATGGAGGAAATGCTCCGTTTGCTGAACCTACTCCCGCTGCAGCAGGCGACGGCTTCATGAATATTCCGGATGGAATTGAAGAGGAGCTGCCTTTTAACTAAAACGGAGGTAAAGAATAATGGCTTTCACAAAGTCTGATAGATCCGATGCTCCTGTAAGGAGAAAGGGCGGAATGCACAGAAGAAAGAAAGTTTGTGTTTTCTGTGGCAAGGATAACGTAATTGATTATAAGGACACAGCTAAGCTCAAGAAGTTTGTTTCTGAGAGCGGCAAGATTCTTCCCAGAAGAATCACAGGCAACTGCGCTAAGCACCAGAGAGAGCTGACATCAGCAATCAAGCGTGCAAGACACCTTGCACTGATGCCTTATGTAGCTGAGTAATCGGCAGTAAAATCAAGAATTTGAGGTAACTACATCGGAAAAAGACCTGTGTATGACCCATTTTTGTGGGGAACAGGCACTGATAATTACCGATAATTATCTGGTTTATAAGGTTAACAAGCCTTTAAAG
This sequence comes from Butyrivibrio sp., assembly GCA_024694565.1. GTDB lineage: Bacteria > Bacillota > Clostridia > Lachnospirales > Lachnospiraceae > Butyrivibrio. The sequence continues at coordinate 3,867 of JAILJR010000124.1, forward strand.
ACACTTTTTAGAAGAGATTCTGGAAAGTGTCTTTTTGATTAATAGAAAATTGCGATTTGTCGGAGCGTCATGTAAGCTTTTGCGTGTCTATAATACCCGGTGTAATGTAGTAAACGGCTGGCAACTGAATTGTAACCCTTTGTGAGTAAGGTTATTTATTTTTCGATAATTTTTTGCGCAAACATCAATGATATGCGATAATGAACATGGATGTATCTAAAAAGCCATGGACAGGTGGGTATATGAAGAATAAAAAGACTTTAAAAGACCGAATTGCAGATCTGAAGTTAAGCCTGGCAGTAAATAAGGGTGCCGGGGGAAGTGTTTTTAAGAGAATGTTCTTCATGATAAAGCGGTATCTGGCTATATTTGCGGCTGCTTTGGCCGTTTATCTTGTTTTGTTGATAATGCTTGTAGAGGTTGAGAAACGTGCAGCCGGCTCTACGATTCATGATATTGGTCAGGCCTTCTGGTATTCGCTGGTGACACTGACCACTATCGGATATGGAGACTTCTATCCTGTCACGCATACCGGCCGTCTGATTGCTTCTGTATTTGTTATTCTCGGTCTTGGTCTTTTGGGTTTCTTTGTGGGCTTTATGATGGAATTTGTCTCATATGTCAGACCTATCATGCAGCTGTCTCTCAACACTGCAAAGCCCTGGTATATATTCACGGATCAGTCTAATTATTCCATGATATTTGCAGAGAATCTAAAGGCAGTCCGTCCGGATGCACTTATTATTTACTCAGGTACAAATGAACGCGGAAAAGATTCTAAGGCAATATCGGTTCAATGGTCACCGACTGAGCTTCTGGACAGGCGAGGCTCGCTCTATGACGCCCATCTGATGTGCATGAAAACCAATGAGATGGAAAATTTCCTGGATGCTGTCAAATTGTCTGATACAGGAGTTCCGATAGTCTGCCTTGCAAATTTTACACCGTCACATCATCCAATGAATATCAATTTCTTTTCGCTGACGGATTGCACTGCACGCATTTTCTGGCAGATGTATCCCATCAAAAAAAAGCATGAAACTATTCTTCTGATCGGATTTGGAATCGCCGGTACTGTGCTTCTTGACAGGGCATTGGAACTAAATGTCATGTTCAATGATCAGAGCATCCACTATCATGTCTTCGGAGATTCCAGGGAATACTGCATGAATAGAAAGAGGCTGTCGGATATTGTAAGTGTAAACTGGCTTTCTGATACTCAGGACAGCATCATGTTTCATGATACACAGTGGAACAGTGATGAGGAACTGCTTGGTGAAGCGGACCGTATAATTCTTTGCAGTGACTCGGAGCAGGAAAACATAGAGATCCTTCAGACTTTGCAGAAATTCTTTTCCTTCAAAGGAGAGGTGTATATCTACAACAGTAATGTCAGAAGTGTCGCTACACCGTTCGGACAGACAAGAGATGTGCTAACTCCCGCTTTTGTCCTTCACAACAGTCTGACTGATATGGCACTGTGTCATCATGAGCTGGTAAGATTCTTCAGCGGAGGAAATATACCGTTGTGGGAAGAGCTGAACAGTCAGATAAAAGATATGAACTACTCTGCCACAGACCATATCAGTCTGAAGGTACATATATTGCTTGGCGACAAGGCTCCATGTATGACCTTTGATGATATATCTTCAAAGATTCTCAGGGAAGCTTCGGAGGTATGGAATACGGCAAATAAAGAGGAAAAAGACAACTTTAGCAGACTTGAACACGTAAGGCTGATGAGGTTCTATCTTTTGCACAACTATAGATATGCTGATAAGTCTGATGACGATCTCAGGTATAATACTCTTATAAAACCGTTTGAGGAACTTCATGATGTTGAGAGACAGATTGTTGATACCAGCTGGATGCTGCTCGATGAGCTCGCTTCACACAAGGCGGCAAAGGGAAGGTAAGGGATAAATAGGAGGCGCCCTGCGAATGTATTATATGAGATACACTCGCAGGGCTTATTCATGGAGCGTGTAAAATGGCACGCAAAAGGCTTTGATATAAGAGCCTGCCGTTCATTGACCGGTTACGGGTTTTCGGTCATTGGCAGCTCAAATCATCGCGATAATTAATGATAGAGCAATTGCAACTGTTGCAAGGGAGGCATATAAAACACCGGCAGCTTTTTCTTTTATGACAGATGAGTCAACATAGCGACCGTTGATCCTTACTGCATCGATTATCTTGGGGGCGGGCTTGCCCTGGCATCTTGTATCCATTTTCCATGTTGTACTTGGCATATGTTCTTCCTCCTACAATATGTTGTGCTCTTTAAATTTATTATACACTATATATTCTAAAAAAAATAATAAACAGTTTATAAACTTTATAAAAAATTTGTATACAAATTTTACAGTGACCACTAGATATTGTGGTTTGAGCTGCTTTGAGATATTTGTGGATGAGACAAAATACAGGTGTTAAAATGAATATATAGCGACTATATTACGTAAAGGAGGCAATGATGAAGAAAGGGATACATTTTTTGACTGCACTGGTGTTGGTTTTGCTATTGACAGGCTGCGCTCGCATAAATATAGATGTAAATATCAAAGAGAACGGTAAGGTCGACATGTCAATGCTCTATGCATTCATTGAAGCGGCATCAGAAGGGACAGAGATTCTGTCGGCTGAGGATATAAAGGAGCTTACAGATGAAGGCTGGGAGTATGCGGATTACAATGAGGACGGATACGTCGGATATACTCTTAATATTAAGGACAGAGATATTAAAGATCTGGAACAGGCGTTCATGGATCCAGACACCGGGGTTGAAGCAGGGGGATCGTATTCGATAAAGCTTGAGGATGGGAAATACATTTTTGACCTGGACCTGCTCGGAGAATCTGATGCGGATATGAGGTATGAAACTAAGGAATATATTGCCATGTATGGCGGATATGTAACTGTAACCATTCATGTGCCGCAGCCTGCACTTGACAGCAATGCAACATATGTGACAGATGAGGGAAAAACGTTGACATGGGATCTGCTTGAAATGTCACCCGGCGAGACAATCCATGCAGAATTTAAGATGTCGAGATTCAGGCCTGCCAGGATGATCGGAGTAACCGCAGCAACAGTAGCAGCTTTACTTGTAATAATCCTTATCGTTGTTCTGGTCGGCAGAAAAGCAAAGAGCCGGAATGCTGCTGCGGGTGCGAAAGGCTACAGTGGACAGGATGTCAACATGGCCCAGGGCACAGAGGCTCCTTCGCCATATGCAGGTCAGCAAGGGGGTGCTCCTGTTTATACATATGGGAGTCAGCAGACACCGCCTTCGCAAAAAATCCAGCCAAATTTTTGCCCTCAGTGCGGAGCCAGGATATCTGTGCCTTCTTCATACTGCCAGCAGTGCGGATCAAAACTGTCGTGATTTTTTCGGCATAGACGATAAAATTTCGGTTGACGAAAGGGGAAGGGCGAATGATACATTGTATTGTTCTGTTCCTCAAGACAGGGGCGGGCGATACACTGAGCCGGTCTGTCCCGGCTGGTGGGCAGTGACTTACAACGAATTGTCGTGTTGACTGCAGCGCGGGTTTTAGAACAGCCGGGAATATGTTATACTAGAGTGTAGTTGTTGGGGAAGAGGAAACTAATATGGGAAACAATAATAGAGTAAGGTTAAAGGGGAGGCTGAGATCTTATCTCAGAGTGTTTACGTATCTTGGGATCCTGCTGGTTCTTGTTAACGTTGCGGTTTTCACTGTCAATATTACAGCCGGCCTGATTCTTCTTGCTTTCACCGCGCTATATTTCATAGCAATTCTTTATATGAACTTATACAGCAAGCCGATCATTATGAATGAGCTTGTCAGCTTTGCTACGGAATACGGTCAGATACAAAAGAGACTCCTGAGGGAGCTTGATCTGCCGCATGCTGTGCTTGATGATACCGGCAAGGTAGTGTGGACGAATATCGCATTTGAGAAGATAGTCCATCTTGAGAAGGGCTTTAAGAAGACGATATTTGCTCTTTTCCCGGGGCTTAGCATTGATAAGTTTCCAAACGGCTCAGAAGAGGTTTCCTATGAAGTAGAGCATGACAACAACAACTATACAATTAAGATGAAGCGTATCTCTCTCAAGGAGATGGCTGCAAACAGCGATATCATCGATGAAGAAACCTATGAGGGAAGCCTGATTGCAGTCTATCTTTTCGATGAGACAGCCCTTAAGCTGGCCATACAGGAAGTTGACAACCAGTCACTGGCGGCCGGACTTATTTACCTTGACAACTACGAGGAGGCTCTTGACAGCGTAGAGGAAGTAAGAAGATCGCTGCTCACTGCGCTTATTGACAGGAAGATTAATAAGTATATCGCTTCATGCAACGGTATTTCCAAAAAGATTGAAAAGGATAAATATTTCGTAGTAATGCCCAAGAAGTCATGCGAAATGCTCAGGGAGCAGAGATTTGATATTCTTGAGGATGTTAAGACAGTAAATATCGGTAATGAGATGGCGGTAACGCTGAGCATAGGAATGGGATTAAACGGCCTGTCATATGCACAGAACTATGAGTTTGCCCGCAATGCTATCGATGTTGCCCTGGGACGCGGCGGAGATCAGGCTGTAGTCAAGAGCCAGGACAGCATTTACTATTACGGAGGCAAGAGTCAGCAGATTGAAAAGAGTACCAGAGTTAAGGCCAGAGTCAAGGCCCATGCCCTTAGAGAAATAATCTCAGGTAAGGACAGCGTCATTGTCATGGGACACAGGATCGGAGATGTGGACAGCTTTGGTGCTTCTGTGGGTATTTACAGAATAGCAAAGACTCTGAACAAAAAGTGCAACATTGTCCTGAATGATGTGACAGCTTCAATGCAGCCATTGGTGGATCTGTTTAAAAACAACTCCGAGTACGGTGAGGACATGATAATAAGCAACCAGCAGGCCATAGATATAGCAGGCAACAATACGGTTTTAGTGGTTGTGGATGTCAATAAGCCAAGTATAACAGAGTGTCCCGAGCTTCTCAGGTTCTGTAAGACGATAGTGGTTCTCGATCACCACAGACAGGGCAATGAAGTGATAGAAAATGCAACCCTTTCCTATGTTGAGCCCTATGCTTCATCTGCATGTGAGATGGTTTCGGAGATACTTCAGTACATTGCAGACAATGTGAAGATTCACAATGAAGAGGCGGACAGCATGTACTCCGGCATCATGATAGACACCAATAATTTCATGAACAAGACAGGAGTCAGAACCTTCGAGGCAGCAGCCTTCCTCAGAAGAAACGGAGCTGATGTGACAAGGGTGAGGAAGCTTTTCAGGGAGGATGCCAGCGAATACAAGGCAAAAGCGGATGCTGTCAGTCAGGCTGAGATCTACAGGGGAAAATTTGCGCTGTCTGTTCTTACCAATGACGAGATACAAAGTCCGACTATCGTAGGAGCACAGGCAGCCAATGAACTGCTAAACATAAAGGGCATAAGGGCGAGCTTTGTATGTACGGAGTACCAGAATCAGATCTATGTAAGTGCAAGATCCATAGATGAGGTCAATGTGCAGGTTATTATGGAGAGACTTGGCGGCGGCGGCCATATGAGCAGTGCCGGCTGCCAGATGGAGGGTGTGTCAGTCACGGAGGCAATTGCTTCAATAAAGCGCACACTGGATAAAATGATTGAAGAAGGAGAGTTGTGATAAATGCAGGTTATATTATTAGAAGATGTAAAGAGCCTTGGAAAAAAGGGTGAAGTTGTAAAGGTCAGTGACGGCTATGCCAGGAATTTTGTAATTCCCAAGAAGCTTGGAGTAGAAGCAACCCAGAAGAATCTGAATGAATTAAAGAATCAGCAGAAGAGGGATTCCATTGTAGCACAACAGCAGCTTGACGAGGCAAAGGCCTACGGTGAAAAGATAAGCAAAGAGACAGTTCAGGTCACGATGAAGGCCGGCGAAGGCGGAAGGGTATTCGGATCGGTTTCAACCAAAGAAATCGTGACAGCAGCCAAGCAGCAGTTTGGATTTGATATTGACAAAAAGAAGCTCCAGCTTGCTGAGCCCATCAAGGCATTTGGGACATATGAGATACCTGTAAGGCTCCATCCACAGGTTACAGCAACGCTTAAGGTCAGTGTAAAGGAACAGTAATATGCCGGAAGAAACTTTATTGAAGCGGGTGGCTCCTAACAGCTACGAGGCGGAACAGTCGGTTGTCGGGGCAATGCTTATTGACAAGGATGCTATACAGATTGCATCGGAGATAGTTTCTGCGGAGGATTTTTATAACGGCCAGCTGTCCAAGATCTTTGAGACTATGGTGGAGCTCGACAGGGAAGGGAGTGCAGTAGACTACGTCACTCTTCAGAACAGATTAAGGGAAAAAAACGTCCCGCCAAATGTCAGCAGTGCTGAATTTCTCGGCGAGCTTGTCTCTGCTGTTCCAACATCGGCAAATGTAAAATATTATGCCCAGATCGTCGCAGAGAAATCGACTCTCAGAAAGCTGATACATGTCAGTGAGGAGACCATTAACACCTGCTATAGCAATGCGGATGATATGGAGGGGATACTCAATGACGTTGAGAAAAAAGTATTCCAGATAACCCAGAAGAGAAATACCGGTGATTTCGTGTCAATCGACCAGATTGTCATGAATGCCCTCAACAGGATCGAGATGGCCAGCAAGATGAAGGGCAATGTAACCGGGCTTTCAACCGGATTTATTGAGCTTGACTATGATACGGCAGGATTCCAGCCTTCAGACCTTATTCTTATAGCTGCCCGTCCCTCTATGGGGAAAACGGCGTTTGTACTCAATATCGCTGAGCATATGGCTTTTCATGATGATAAGTGCGTTGCAATCTTTTCTCTCGAGATGTCAAAGGAGCAGCTTGTAAATCGTCTTCTTGCCATGGAATCGCATGTTGACTCACAGCACATAAGAACCGGAACCATGTCTGACATGGACTGGGAGAATATTGTTGAAAGCGCTGATGTTGTAGGAAGATCAAAGCTGATAATAGATGATACACCCGGTATTTCGATCCAGGAGATGAGATCCAAGTGCCGTAAATACAAGATGGAGCACAATCTTCAGATCATAATGATAGATTACCTTCAGCTTATGACCGGAGGATCGGGAAGAAGCTCGGAGTCAAGACAGCAGGAAATCTCAGATATTTCAAGGTCGCTTAAGGCTCTGGCAAGGGAACTGAATGTTCCTGTTGTGGCACTTTCCCAGCTTTCGCGAGCGGTTGAGCAGAGGCCTGATCACAGACCGATGCTGTCAGATCTTCGTGAGTCAGGGGCAATCGAGCAGGATGCCGATATGGTAATGTTCATCTACAGGGATGATTACTATAATAAGGATACCGAGAAGAAGGGTGTGGCAGATATCATTATTGCCAAGCAGAGAAACGGTCCGATCGGGACAGTGGAGCTGATGTGGCTTCCGCAGTACACCAAATTTGCAAACCTCGAGAAGGGAAGATGAGCTGATGGGCTCGGGCGCATGCAAATAAGGCAGCGCTTCGTTCATTTGGTTTTGCAAAATAAAGACAATAAAAAAGAGCAGTTACTTGAGAAAACTCAGTAAACTGCTCTTTTATTATGCGTTTGTCCGGTCTCAACCCTGAGAAATAGCAGAAACAGGGCACTGAGCAGCGCAGGAACCGCAGTCGATGCATGTATCAGCATCAATATTGTACTGAGTATCTCCCTGAGAAATAGCAGAAACAGGGCACTGAGCAGCGCAAGAACCGCAGCTGATGCAACCATCACTAATAACGTATGCCATAATAAAATCTCCTTCCGTTTTTGAAATTATATGCTTAAGTAGCATCACAAAGGGGCTTAGCCTGACCTCCTTTGTTACTTAATTATCATAATATAAGAATGTTTTTTTTACAATAGAATAATAGAAAACTTTTATCAGAAGAAAACATTAAAAGAATATAAATTGCGTGACAATGGTTTCGTAAAATGTTACTATTGAAAGCGGCAGAATATATGCGTTTGTTCCGTACACAGCTATATTTTTCTTTGGGAGGAGGAAATGAGATGTGAACGGATTTTTTGCGCGATTTTTGATATTAATCAAATTATTGGGACAATAATTATCATATACTGATAATTGTGTATAAAGCCAAAAAACTCACAATATTTCAAAAGGTAGGAGGAATTAAAATGGCAAGAAACATGAAAACCATGGACGGTAACGAGGCTGCTGCATATGCTTCATATGCATTTACTGAAGTTGCTGCCATGTACCCAATCACACCATCATCTGTTATGCCTGAGCATGTAGATGAGTGGGCAACAGCCGGAAAGAA
>JAILJR010000149.1 GCA_024694565.1 Butyrivibrio sp.
TGAATATCTTTCATCCGCTGTTGAATCAGCTTATCTCTCAAATAACGACAAAAATATACTCAGAGTTGCCCGCGACCGCGACGATTTTATCCGCATGCAGGCGGCGAAGGATAAAAAGCTGGCCTCTCAGGCGGAAACGATCGCTTCTCAGTCTGAAACCATCAACTCTCAGACTGAGACTATCAACTCACAAGCGGAGACTATCAACTCCCAGACGGAGACTATCAGCTCCCAGTCTGAAACTATCAACTCTCAGTCTCAGGAGATTTCTTCTCTTACTGACGAAGTCTCACGTCTAAAAAAGTTATTGGATGATAATGGGATAATACATGAGTAAACCAAAAGTGGTCTGCAAATGCAGGCCACTTCAAAATTATGAATGAGACGGCGCACTTTTTGTTATGGAAGACCATTCCGTACTTACTGAAGTATATCCATGATAAATCAGTTTGCTGATTCCGGTACACCAAAAAATACTTCAAGTACAGAACCGACAGATTAATGGATTTATAAAAATTTTACAAAGCTACGACTTCGTTTTTTATGAATTAGTCAAAAAAAGTTCCGAATATGATTTTTTATATGATAGGTTTTGTAGTATCATTGATATCAAGGAAGGTGCTTAAGTTATGGAAAAATCTAATTCTAAGGCAAAAATTAACGTAAAGAGAAGACACAAGGGGACTTTTATTGTAAAGCTTGATGATTGTCAGCACGGGACCTGGCAGGGAAAAGTTGTTTGGGCAGAGGAGAATGTAACGGAATATTTCAGAAGTGCTCTGGAGCTGATCAAGCTGATTGATGAGGCTGTAAATGCTTCGGAAGCAGGTGGCAGTTTGGAACAGGATTCCAGGGTGTCGGCGTCATAAGAGGCGCCATACTAACAGGGAACTTACAGACAAGTTCCATAAATATTAAAGCAGCTGGCTTTTGCCAGATGTTTCCCTTATCGCGCAGGGATCTTGTGATGAAAACTCACAAGGTCTCTTTTTTTGGTGTGTGGGGGAGAGTAAAATCTTCCTTATTCGATTGTGGTTTAATGCACCCCATTTTGCAAAAGGCTAAAGAAATGCTGTTTTGCTGCTGCAGCTTTGCGGGCAGCATGTCCGGTCCCTGCGGGCTGGTCGCTGAATTGTAACGTTTTGTTCAGTTTACGCGGTTTTGAGGGCATATTTTTCATGTACGGAGGAGGTAAATCGCGGTATAATCTATGATAACGGGGCTAAAAGCTCATGACACCAGAATGCTCATGGAGTGCATTTTGCGGGTCATGTTAAATGATAAGGAATCAGATACTGCCGGTGCACGTTCTTTTGGTATTTATGGTATCTGCATCAGACGTGACTAAGTCAGATAAAATTGAAGGATGGGGAGTTTGCGGCGCGGATTATGGCAGATACGAAGCAGATGCTTTTTTCCAAAAATCTCATATGTCTATGTATAGATGGGAATGAAAATGCGGATTATCAGGGGAAGCTATACCATCAGTACTCTGATGATGCGATTGAGTTCCGGGGACTGACGGATGCTGTGATAAGGACAGAGGAGCTGTTTGATGAATGGGACTTCCCCCAGAGGGGACTTGCCCAGCGCAGATTCAAAAAGCACACCAGGGAGGAGAAACGGCCAAAGCCTGGTGCAGATGGTGATGACAGGCTACCGATTGAGATCATACGCGATGAAAAAGGTGTCAGAAACGTTCAGAACAAGAAGGGCGCTCTGGGAACATTTATAATCCAGGTGAGATACAGGCAGAGGGCGAGCTGGCAGGGACAGGTTATCTGGCTGGAAAAGAATGAGCTGATGGATTTCATAAGTGTACTGGAGCTTCTGAAGATAATTGACTCATCGATGCAGACTGATACGTCAAATAAAGAATAACCGATACAAAACCACCGATAATTTTTCCGGCTGCTGCGTTGTCATCAGTCGTCGATGCCCGAAGTGACTGTACAATATGCACAGCCGGAGATGGACTGGCGAGCTTTTGTCGGGCAGCTCATTGCATTGAATTCTTTAGATATATACTACCGGGAGAGGTGAGCTTTGAAAAAGAGCAGGCATCTTAAGATTTTTTGTATAATCATGGCAGTTGTACTCACAGTGCTGTTGATGGCTGGTGTGGGGTTCAAGATCTATACCAGCCATTATTATGCCACCGACCAGAAAGCAATCGCTGCCATTGCAAACTCGGTCGAGGGGTATGTGAAGTCATTTTCCGATGACACCGGGACGGTTTTTCTGCCGCAGGAGCAGGAGCCAAAGGCGGTAATTGTCTTTTACCCGGGAGGCAAGGTTGAGTATACTGCGTACAGCGGTCTGATGTATGAGCTTGCAGCCAGGGGCTACATTGGGATTCTTCTGAAGATGCCGGACAATCTGGCGTTTCTGTCGGTGGATGCGGTTGACCGGGTTGAGGATGTGAGGCTTGAGCAGATGCAGCAGGCTTCAGATCTGGACTGGTATCTGGCGGGACACTCACTTGGAGGGGTCGCTGCCTCCATGTATTTGGAAAAGAACCGTAAGGAGTTCCGGGATGAGAGTAACTACAAGGGAATCATACTCTGTGCTTCCTATACAACTCAGGATTTTAGCGACGATGACATAAGTCTTTTGTCAATCTATGGAGCAAACGACCATGTTCTCAATATGAAAAATTATGAAGAGAGCAAGGCAAAGTGGCCAGAGGATTTTGAGGAGATCGTAATCGATGGCGGGATCCATTCCTACTTTGGGAGCTATGGCATCCAGAGAGGCGACGGAAAACCTTCCATAACTAATGTGGACCAGATTTTATTTACGGCAGATGCAGTTGATGAGTGGATCATGGCAAGGTAAAAGAGCTTTTTGTGCTCATGATCACCAGGCAGTGTTGGGCGGGCGAGCACTTGGCCGGCTCATGAATATAGAGACTATTCACACGACAAGGAGGCGTTCATGGAATTTAACATCGTAGAAGTTTTTAACAGGAGTGTTACTATTGAGCTGGTGTCAGATGCGATCTTCAGGCAGGAGAAAGAGTTTGATGTTACTATCGACGGTGAAAAGAGATTTTCGTCTGACAGGAATGTGGTTTCGGTGACAGGTCTTTTGCCTGACAGAAAGTACAGGATCGGTGTTACATATGACGGAGAGACCGTGGAAAAAGAGTTTACGACTGAGCATGAGTCGGTGCTCTTAAATGTCAGACAGTTTGGTGCAAAGGGCGATGGAAAGACTATGGATACAGCGGCAATCCAGGCTGCAATTATGTGCTGCCCCAAGGATGGAACTGTTTATCTGCCTGAAGGTGAGTATTACACAACACCTCTTTTCCTCAAGAGCGATATGACGCTTTATCTGGATGAGGGCGCTGTTATCCTCGGTGATACCGACAGGACCCACTATCCGATCATGCCCGGAATGGTAAGGTCAACCGATGAAAAGAGCGAGTTTAATTTTGGTACATGGGAGGGCAATCCGCTGACAAATTTCGCATCCCTCGTTTGTGCTTTCGATGCCAGTAACCTCAACATCATCGGACCAGGCACCATTGATGGAAATGCCCAGAACTCCGACTGGTGGAAGGATGCTAAGAAGAAGAGGATTGCATGGAGGCCGAATGCTCTTTTCCTGGCCCGCTGCGAGAATGTCAGGGTTCAGAGCATAACGGTGCAGAATTCCGGCTGCTGGACTGTACATCCTTATTATAGTGAGAACTTAAGCTTTTTGAACCTCTACATCCATAATCCGTCTGATTCTCCAAATACGGACGGCCTGGATCCAGAGAGCTGCAAAAATGTTAAAATACTGGGAACTGTCATTTCCGTTGGTGACGACTGCATCGCCATCAAGAGCGGAAAGTACTACATGAGTCTTGTGCACCACAAGGTGAGCGAGGACATGGTGATCCGCAACTGCAGATTTGAGAGGGGACACGGAAGCGTGACTGTTGGCTCAGAGATAGCAGGCGGGGTAAAGAATGTCAGGGTAAGTCAGTGTATCTTTGACGGCACGGACAGAGGTCTGCGCATCAAGACAAGGCGTGGACGAGGCGAGAGGTCGGTGCTGGATGACATCTGCTTTGAGAAGATTGATATGACCGGGGTTCATATGCCATTTACAGTGAATATGTTCTATTTCTGCGATCCGGACGGACACAGCGACTATGTCCAGAACCAGGAACCTGCACCGGTTGATGAGATGACTCCCGCTATCGGGACCATTTCAGGAAAAGACATAAATGTGGATGGGGCAAGTGCCTGCGTGCTCTGCGCTGTGGGACTTCCGGAAAGCCCTGTTGGAAGGCTTGATTTTGAGAATATCAAGGTTAAGTTCCTCCCTGAGAATGAGAGGATTGCCGAGCGCCCTGTGATGATGGATAACTTTGGCGAAATGAACGGACGCAGCATCTATGCCAAGAATGTAAAAGAGCTGGTGCTCAGGAACGTGGAGATAGAGGGCGCAGCAGATGGCGAGCCCGAGCTTATCGGCGTTGAGAACGTTAGCAAGGATGGCGTTGTGTATAAGGCCTGATGGAAGGAATAATTTATGGAAGTAACGGTTAAAAAAGAAGGTGGAGACTTTTGCACGATACAGGAGGCTGTTGAGGCAGTTCCTTACGAGGAGAGTGCTGTTATAAGGATCGGCGAGGGCGTATACAACGAAAAAGTCTTTTGCGAAAAGAAGGACGTAACCCTGATTGGCGCCGGGATTGACAAGACCATCCTTAAGTTTGACGACTACGCGAATGAGATCATGGAGGACGGGCAAAAGCGTGGGACCTTCAGAAGCTATACCGCGTTCTTTGGCGGCAGGAGGATTGTGGTCAGGGACATGACCATTAAGAATACTGCCGGGGATGGAAGAGTCGTAGGACAGGCGCTGGCTGTTTATGCAGATGCGGATGTGTGCTTTTTTGAAAATGTAAAGATGACGGGGTGTCAGGACACTCTTTTCTGTGCTCCGCTCCCCAGAACTGCGCGTCAGAAAAACGGCTTCCTTGGTCCAAGGCTTCTGACAGAGAGGCGCCTTACCAGGCAGTATTACAAAAACTGCGAGATAACGGGAGATATTGACTTCATCTTTGGCGGTGCAGATGCGGTGTTTGATGACTGTGCTATCACCTGCAATGACAGGATGCACGTAAGGAGTACGGACGCGGAGGCATCAGCCGGGAGTGCGTATGTTGGAGAAAAGAGCGATGCTGCGGCTTCTGCAACGGCTTCCGCTGTGGCTTCTGCTACGGCTTCCAATGCGGCTTCTGCTGTAACTTCTGCGGGGACTTATTCCGGAAATGCTGCAGCAACAGGTGATGGAAGGGCGCAGGGAGCGGCATCTGCTCCTGTCCTGGACAAGGATCAGATCGATGTAAAGGAGCGTCCTGTTAATGGATACATCACTGCAGCCTGTGGGCTTAAGGAGGACATAGGATTTATTTTCAGGAACTGTGTCATCAAGGGTGCACCGGGCTGCGAAGAAGGATCCGTCTTTTTGGGGCGTCCCTGGAGGGACGAGGCCAAGACGGTTTTCTTAAACTGTGTAATGGACAGCACCATAGCTCCCGAGAGGTTCTCGGGATGGGGCGGTATCACAAAGGATCAGCCGGATACATTTTATGGAGAGTTTGGGACTAAGCTGCTCGTCGAATGTCAAGATGGATACGAGGCTGACAGCTTATTGAGAAGCAGCACCTCAAAGTCCGCCGAAGGTAATAATCAAAATGCGGAAAAAGGTGATGGACATGCGTGCGAGAGTTTGTCGGGAATTCCTATCGCTGACTCGGCCTCGGATAAACATGAAGAGGCAAAAACAGCTGCGCTTCCGGAAGCAGATCTTACCGGTAAGAACCCCTGGGTAAGGGATATCGATGCAGCTCTTGCTTCGGAACTTTCGAAGAAGGCTGATACAATAACGGAGGTATGCATCCCCTGAATGAGGCAGATGTTGTCATAGAGTTATGAATACTTTAGTATGATGACTTTTGACTTCAACATCATATTATGAGCCGGCCTGGCGAGCTTTTGTCGGGAAACTCATATTATATGAGTTGTCAGGGAGGAAATCGGTCGGCAATTTTTCTTTTGGTTCACAATAAGGCGTGGCTTTCCTGTGGATTCAAGGAAAGCCATACGTCCGTTTATGAATATGGAGAGGAGACTTTCGGGGGTGAAGAATTCTGAATATGGATAGGGAAGAGATGGATAAAAGAAGAAGGCGGAGATGTTTTCTGCCGATCATATTTATGCTGCTGTTCCTGATGACATCAGCGGGGTGCAGCAATAACGAAAATGCAGCTTTAGGAAAAAGCATTGAAGAGTTGGAGAGCGCGACCGAACCGGGAACGGAGCCTGTCAAAGGGTACAACGTGGCGTCTGACAGCGAAGGCACTCAGGAAGATGCTGCTTATTTTGGAAGTACGTTAGATTTTGCAGGCGTTACTTTTGATGAAAGTTCGTCTGACCAGGAATCCGGAAAAGACTACGACGGGAAGGACTCTAAGTCCGCCGGAACAAAGAAAAAAGAGCAGTCACAATCAGGGCAGAAAGGGAAAGAAGCTGCTTCAGATACTAAAGGGGAAAAGGCAGCAGAACCCACAATCGACAGGAGCGGTTCATATACCAGCAAAGAGGACGTGGCTCTTTACCTGCACATTTATGGTGATCTTCCGGACAATTTCATTACAAAGAAAGAGGCGAGAAAGCTTGGATGGAAAGGCGGGTCACTTGAGAAATACGCGCCGGGCATGTGCATAGGCGGTGACAGATACAGCAATTTTGAAGGAAGCCTTCCTGAAGACAGCAGCTATTGGGAATGTGACATTGACACGCTTGGCAAAAAGAGCCGGGGGGCGAAACGCATAGTGTACTCCGATGATGGATTTATATATTATACAGGCAATCATTACGCGAGTTTTGAGCTCATGTATGAGCCTTAGGAACTGCAGCAAAATATTCTGTCATTTTTGCACGGGAGGAATAATGGAGAAAGTAATCTACATCGATCTTAAAGGAATAATCACAAAGGACGAGCTTCATGAACTGTTAAAAAAAGAGCTCTCTCTTCCATATTATTATGGGGGAAATCTTGATTCGCTTTATGACATGCTGACAGAGTTTGGAGAGGGGTGGAATCTCATTTTCTACAATGTGTCAGATATAAGAAACGAGATGCCGGATTATTATGAAAGACTTAAGAAGACAGCAGTAAGTGCAATGTCTGACTGTGACGATCTGCGGATACGTTTTTACGTGTAAGGTTTTAACCGGTATTTAATTGACATTTGAATACGATAAACGTATTATTTTTTTATGTTTTCATTTTCTGGGGAGAATTTCTGCCCCGTTACTACTAATCAGGAGGAGTTTTTTGTGTTAAAGACAATTGCAATCATTCTTTTTGTACTGATGTACGTTCTGATGGTGCTGCTCCCTAAACGCAGGGCAATCGTAGCGCTTTGTACTGCGGCGATATTCATTGTGCTGGGGATACTTCCATTAGGTCAGGTGTTCTGGGCCATTGACTGGAACGTACTTCTTATGATCTTTGGTACGATGGTAATCGTGGATTATTTCATCGAGTCCAAGATGCCAAACCTTATTGCGGAGAAGCTGCTTGATGCAGCACCGAACGTCATGTGGGTTACGATCTTCATGTCGCTCTTTTCGGGAATCATCTCAGCCTTTATTGACAATGTGGCAACGGTTCTGATGGTGGCACCTGTCGGACTTGCCATCTGCAAGAAGCTGAAGATTTCGCCGGTTTCGATGATAATCTGTATCGCTGTTTCGTCAAACCTTCAGGGGGCAGCTACCCTTGTGGGTGATACGACATCGATCATGCTGGCAGCGGCAGCAGGCATGGACTTCAATGATTTCTTCTGGATGATGGGTAAGCCCGGAATTTTCTTTGCGGTTGAGCTCGGAGCTCTCGCTACGGTTCCTATCATGATGTACATGTTCAGGAATGAGAAAGAGCCTGTCAGCGCAGATACCAAGACAAAAGTAACAGATTATGTTCCGACGATCATGATGCTGGGACACGTTGTTCTGCTGATAATGGCCTCCTTTGTAAAGGACAAGCCCGAGATCACAAATGGTGTGATCTGTATGGTCTGCGGTATTATAAACATCGTATGGGAGATCATTCTCTCAAAGGGAACCGAGAGCATGTGGCACTCGCTCAAGGCGATTGACTACGACACAATGCTCCTCCTTGCGGGACTGTTCTGCGTGATCGCCGGTATTACCAATGTTGGTGTTATCGACGAGCTTGCACAGATCATAGCAGATGCGGGAAAAGGAAATGTCTTTTTGCTGTACACGGTCATAGTATTTGGCTCTATTGCGATTTCGGCATTTATCGATAACATTCCTTACGTCGCGACGATGCTGCCGGTGCTTGGCAGTCTGTCTGTTGTGATGAATGTTAATCCGCTTCTTCTCTACTACGGTCTTCTCATCGGCGCAACTCTTGGTGGAAACCTTACACCTATTGGGGCTTCTGCCAATATTGCAGGTGTGGGAATGCTGAGAAAAGAGGGCTATGAGGTGAGCTTTTCCGACTTCATGAAGATCGGTGTGCCGTTTACCATGACAGCAGTTATCGTTGGTTATGCCTTCATATGGGTATTCTACTCATAATGGACAAAGAATGAAGCCGGACAGATCTTTCCCGGATGGGAGGATTAAGATGGTAAAAAATTAACTTGCACAAAATGTAATTTTGGAGTAGAGTATCAGTATCCGAACGAAACAGGCCGGATATAAATGGAGTATGTAGAGGAGTAAATATAATATGGGATCCCTTAAGGATTTATTTTTTGGAAGTGAAGAGGAAAGGAAGGCAAATCAAATGAGCGATGAAGAATTAAAGACAGCGCAGAGTGAGGAAGCTTCAACAAATGCTGAAGGTAACCTCATAGATTCCAGCATGCTGGTTGGAGAGATTATAGCTAAGCACCCGCTTGCAGCGCAGTTTCTTATGGAGTGTGGCATGGGGTGCATCCACTGCCCGGCATCTCAGATGGAGTCACTGCTTGAGGCCTGTGCAGTGCACGGCATCGACGGCGAAGAGATCACGGATGCGCTTAACGACTATCTTCTTGAGCACAATGCATAATATTATCAGCATATGAGGTTGCAATGAAATGATGATTCATTTCATTGCAGCCTCTCTTTTATTTTTGGGGAGCCGCAGGTAAAACATTAAGGGCGAGCTTTTGGCGGCTGGCTATTTTATGATGATAACGACAAAAGCTCATAATGTTCGTGCCTTTGAAACACGACAGGCTTTTGGCGGCTGGCTTATTTTATTGTATCCACTTCATACGTCACATGGCAGTGGTCGCTGGCTATGTTGGAATCCCAGTTCATCATGATCCTCTCGGTGACCACGTCTATGTCTATTGGAGTTGCCTTCAGGAGAATGAGCAGAACCTGGTTCTTGCCGTAGCGGGTTATGACATCGCTCTGCCTGAGGGAATTCTTCATTATCTCCACAAAATCTTCAATGGCCTTTTCCGGGTCCACGTCACCATGGACCTTTACAGAAAACAAAAGAACATGGATGTGGCACTGGTAGTTGGTAACCATTCTTGAGAGAAAACGGTAGATGAGCTTGTACTGTTCGGAAGTAAGCACCAGGGCACCTTTTCCGGGGGAGCGCTCACTCATCAGCATCATGGCAGTGGGGAGTGCTGTGGCTTCAGCTGAGGCTTCGTCTTCGCCTCTTTTTAATTCTGAGAAGACTTTGTAACCATGCTTTCCGTTTATCTTGACATCATAGAGGGCCTTGTCGGCTTTTTTGAAAAGAGTCAGAAAATCGTGGCCGTCGTCGGGAGCGAAGGCGCATCCGATCGAGGCTCCGATGGGGATGGTCATGTCCTGGCCCATCAGGCTTTTGGCTGACAAAAGAAGCTGTTCATTGATGTACCTTGACTTTTCGGCAATTACCTCCTCATCAGATATGTTTTTGCAAAAGACAACGAACTCATCACCGCCAAGTCTCCCTGCAAGATCAGTCGATCTTATGGCGGAGCGTATGATCTCGGAAAACCTGATAAGGATCTTGTCGCCCATGTCATGGCCGTAGATATCGTTGACCGGTTTAAAGCTGTCGAGATCGATCATCATCAGGGCTCCGGTATCGCTTCTGACAAGAATGTCAATCTCTTCCTGTGAGGAGGCCTTGTTGAGAAGACCCGTCATCGGGTCTGTGACGGCTGCCTGCTTAAGCCCACGGATCTGCTCCACATTTTTCAGGATGTTGGATACGCGGCGCAGGAGAACATCGGCCCTGAAAGGCTTTTTGATGTAGTCCAGGGCGCCCATTGCAAAGCCCTTGCTCTCGGTCTCGTCCTTCTTGTCGCTGGTCATGAACATAAACGGAACAGCAAAGCCCATCTCTTCATGCAGTTTTTTCTGCAGCTCAAAACCATCTATCTCGGGCATGCGAAGATCTGATAGCACAAGGTCGGGCCGTTCACTTTTATACAGCTTAATAGCCTCTTTTCCTGACGCTGCACAGACAGTGTCATATTCGGAAGAGAGGATGTGGTCAGTCATTCTTAAGGATATTTTTTCATCATCAACAATAAGAATTTTGTGTTTTTTGCCCATATATCCACCTATAATATGAGCCGTCCGAAAAGCTCGCCCGGGTGAGCTTTTGTCGGGCGACTCATAATATTTCTGAAATAATGGTAACATAACAGAATTGTTTTAAATGTTAAAAATGTAAAAATATTCTATAAAAAGTATGTAATTTTACGAAAATGTAACGGGTGATGTTTTTTTTGGCTAAAATTCATTTATAATTATTGTAGCAGGAGTTAAGAAGTGCATGTTTCAATGCAGGAGCGATGAGCAAATGAGTGGCTCGTGTATCTTTTTATCTTGCCATCATACAATTTTAAGGGAAGTAGAAAAATGGCACTTAATGTGTTGCGAACACTCGATATTGAGGCAAAGCATGAGAAGGACTTCAGGAGGACGATCCTGATCGTGGACGACGAACCGATAAATCTTCGGATTCTTGGCAATATCCTGGTGGCGGAGTACGATATTGCCTATGCCCAGACGGGCGAAGAGGCAATGGAGGAGATAAGGAACCAGAAGGGATTTCTTTCACTGGTGCTGCTTGACCTCTACATGCCCAAGGGAAACGGCTTTATGGTCCTTGACAGCATAAGGCAGGATGAGAGTCTTTCGAAGATACCGATTATTGTACTGACCTCCGACAAATCGGCTGAGGTGGACTGCCTTCGAAGGGGAGCGGTGGATTTTTTGAGCAAGCCCTATGACAATCCGGAGGTAATAAGGGCCAGGATTGCCAGAGCCATCGAGCTTTCAATAGACCGGAATATCATTGTGGAGACAGGTGTTGATGTTCTCACGGGACTGATGACAAAAGAGTACTTCTTTCAGTATTGCCGGGAGTATGATAAGTTCCACCCCGAAAAGGAGATGGATGCAATTGTTCTCAATGTATCCAAGTTTCATCTTATCAATGAGTTGTATGGAAGAGTGTTTGGAGACAGGATCCTTCAGGGTGTTGCAGACGGCGTCAGGTCTGCGTCGCGAAGCTGCGGCGGCGTGGCGTGCAGATACAGCGGCGACTGCTTCTACATTTATATAGAGCATCAGATTAACTACGATTTCCTGACGAGGATGGTCCAGGAAAAGCTCTTTGAAATAAGCGAAACCAATGACATCCGTGTGAGAGTTGGTGTTTACTCAGATATTTACAGATCATCGAACCTTGAGCAGAGATTTGACAGGGCAATGACGGCCTGCAATTCTATAGGCAGAAGCAATGCTGCGGACATGGTGGCCCTTTATGACAACCATATGCATGAAAAAGAAATCTATGAGGCGAAGCTTCTGGTGGACATCGACAGGGCGGTGTCGGAGAGCCAGTTTAATGTGGTTTTCCAGCCCAAGTATGATATCAGAGGCGATGAGCCGAGGCTCTGCAGCGCTGAAGTGCTGGTGAGATGGAAACATCCTGAATATGGATTCGTGCGTCCGGATTTCTTTATCCCGCTCTTTGAGGAGAACGGACGGATCAAGGATCTCGACCGATATGTATGGCATGAGGCGGCGAAGCAGGTCCGCAGGTGGAAGGACATGTATGGTGTGTCGATACCGGTTTCGGTCAATGTATCAAGAGTGGATATTTTTGACCCGGATCTTCTTGATTATCTGAAAAAAACACTTGATGACAATGCACTTGCTCCGGATGACCTGTGCCTTGAGATCACAGAGACGGCCTACACAGACTCGGTGACGCAGATAATTGAGGTCGTGAACAACCTTAGAAATGCCGGCTTTAAGGTTGAGATGGACGATTTTGGAAAGGGATATTCGTCCCTGAATATGCTGACCAGCCTGCCGATTGACGCGCTGAAGCTGGACATGGCATTTATCAAGGACATTGCCGAGAATAACAAGGAAATGAGCATGGTGGAGTTTATCCTGCAGATTGCCAGATTCCTGGGAGTTCCCGTTATTGCAGAGGGTGTGGAGAGCTCGGAGCAGTATCTTCTTTTGAAGAAAGCGGGCTGTGACATTATACAGGGATATTATTTCTCGAAGCCGGTCTCATCCAGTGAGTTTGGACGGCTCATCGAGAGAAATCTGTTGGATGAAAAAGAGCCGGAAGCTTTGGAGCAGGTGGAAGCATCGGAGCAGGAGTGAAATATTTGAGAATTCCTATAGCAGGCAGAAGTCACGTAGTAGAGAGGGAGTTCAAAGACAGCAGTTTGGAATGAAGTTTTTTTCGCTGGGGAAAGGAGCGGCTATGACAATTGATTCACTTAAGGAGTTTGGGGCAAACGTGGATGAAGGCCTGGAGAGATGCATGGGCATGGAGGACTTTTACCTTGAGATGATAGAGCTGGGGATCTCAGATGAGAGATTTGAAATGCTTGGTACTGCTCTTGAATCGGGAAATATGGAGGAGTCCTTTGAGATTGTACATGCTCTTAAGGGTGTAATTGGTAACCTTGCTCTTTCACCTCTTTACAATACAATCTGCGAGATAACTGAGCACCTTCGGGCAAAAGAGCAGATTGATTACAAGGTGCTGTATGACAGGCTTATGTCTCAGCGCAAGCAGATAATGGAGATGTGATCGTGTTGCAATTTTGTGGTCAGCCGGTCGGAACAGGGCTTGTGCCGCGATGACAGGCTTTCCGACTGCTGAATTGTAACGAAAACGAAATACCGGAATAACGAAAAATCGGAATAACAGATAGCCGGTACAATTTTAGTGAATCATTTCCGGATGCTGCAGTTCCCGGGGGAGTGGCATCAGAGCTTTTGCTGCAGGGGAGCTGTACCTATTATCTGCTGTCGGTGGCGTTCAGCTACACCTTCTCCGGCTATTACAGTCTCTACAGCAGCCAGAAGATCATGTACTCTAAATATCACAACAAGTATGTCAACAGAAAGACAAGATGAAGCCGGCAGGAAGCGCGGAAGATGCAGGAAAGCGGGAAAGAAGCTGATTAGCCGTGATAAGACATATAAGCATGAGAAAAACGCAGAAAAGTGCGGAAGATGCTTTTGAGAAGTCAGATAAAAAACGGGGAATTTGAAAATGAGCCGGGAAAATACAGAGGCGAGGAAATTTGAAGGAAATCAGGGAAAATGCCTGGGCAGATTAAAAAAAATTACCGTAGATGCGTTGATCATCACTCTTTCAGTGGGGCTGGTCTATTTGATTTTTTATCTGGCGGGAGTCGGGTGTCCTATAAAGTTTCTGACGGGAATATCCTGCATGGGATGCGGGATGACGAGGGCATACATCTGTCTTTTTCATCTGGATTTTAGCGGCGCGTTTAAGTATCATCCACTCTTTTTCCTGCCGCCGTTTTTTGCTCTTTTACTGATCTTTGAGGAAAAGATATCGCACCGTGTTTTCAGGATTTTGATGTTTACAATGATTGCCGCCTTTTCTATAATATATATTATTCGTCTTCTGGATGGGAATGATGATGTGGTTGTCTTTGAACCGGAGAACGGTGCGGTGTTCAGAGCGCTGAGACTGGTTACGAAATAAGGTCGGGCAGCTCTTTAATATGATATTGAGTATATGGATGAGGAGGAGTATGAAGAATGCATTGTGAGAATTGTGGAGCACTTATAAGTGATAAGGACAGGTTCTGTCCCAACTGTGGAAAGCCCATAGACCGTGAGCCGAGCGTATCAGCTGATGGAGTTATTGACATGGGCGGCATTGACAAGGATGCAGCGGCCGCTGCTGAAAGCATGAACAGAGATGCAGAAGGTGCGGTGGCCGGAGCCGGAAACATGAGCGGAGCTGCAGAAGGCGCGGTGGCCGGAGACGGAAACATGAGCGGCGAAGCAGAAGGTGCGGTGGCCGGAGACGGAAACATGAGCGGCGCTTCAGAAGGCGCAGCTGCCGGAGCAGGGAGCATGAGCGGCGAAGCTGAAGGTGCTGTTGCCGGTGCTGAAAATATGAACGGCGTGGCAGAAGGCGCATCGAACGAAGCCGGAAATGTGAATGATTCGGCGGGAGACCAGCCAAAAGGATTTTACTATCAGAATAATTTCGAAGGTCAGTCGGCCGGATTTGATAACATGAATAATGCAAATGGCCAGGGGGCCGGATTTGATTATCAGAATGGTCCAAGCGGTCAGGCTTCAGGCTTTAATCCACAGGGAGGCCAGTATCAGGTACCGCCGAACCAGGGACCTTTTATGCCTCTTCGCACAGACAGGAGCCTGCTTATGTTTGTACTTCTGTCAATAGTAACCTGTGGAATATACTACTATATTTTTATCTATCAGCTTGCGCAGGATGTTAATACAGCCTGCAGCGGAGACGGAGATGATACTCCGGGACTGCTTATTTTCTTGCTCCTTAGCATTGTTACCTGCGGTATTTATTCTTACATCTGGTTCTTCAAGCTGGGTGAGAGATTGTCAAACAATCTGATGAGATATGGAATGCCTGCATCTAACGGCGGCATCGAGGTTCTTTTGTGGATGCTGCTTGGACAGTTCCTGTGCGGAGTCGGACCGTTCATTGCCTGGTATATCATAATCAATAACACCAATCAGGTCTGCGGCGGCTACAACAGGACATATGGCTTTATGGGATAATAAACAGGTAATCAAAAAGAACGGCTCAAAGCCGTTCTTTTTTGATTGCTATTCAGGCGAAGAGATCGATGTGGCTGCCGCTCATTCCGTATGACAGACCCTGCGTGTTTTGGGAATAGCCTGTTGTCATTCCCTGGAATCTCTGGGCTACATCGTTGAACTGGCGGTTCGCCTCCTGTGATTTCCTCACGCTGTTAGCTGAGAGGGCGAGAGGGTTGCTCTCGTCGTCATTTGAGTTTGTGACCTCCTGGGCATTGGGATATATCACGGGTGGCACGTTCATAACGGCGCCGGACATTCCTGTTTCTATAAAAGCATCGGAGATCTCACTCTCGTTTTTTACGTTGTAATTCATTGGCTGCACAAAGCTCATGTTCATGCCATATGCGCCGCCAATACCTCCAACAGATAAGGCCATAATAAAAAATCCCCCTTTTCCGATTACTATATTATTCCTAAAGAGCAAATCATTCAATTATCTCCGGCGAAATAAAATATTAATTTTTCCTAAACACGCCCATGGTATTAACTTTACGATTTTAAGTCAAAATATGTATTATTTATACACAATTACGGGAAAAATCGGAAAATTTGTTTCAATTTTGTTGCATTAGTACATTATGGTTGTTACAATTAATTCATGGGGAGGGGGACGTGTAATGCTTCAATTATCTTATGTGGGGATTGCTTTTTCGCTGGTATTTTACGTTGTGTTTGGCATGGCCGTCAGGTTTATGGACCTGACTAAAAAAGCCAGGAATAAAGCAAGGTTAAAAATTCTTATTTTTTCCATGAGTGTTTTCGCAATATCTGGTACGGCTGCCGGAGTCTTAAATATCAGACTGGGGCACTACTTCTATGGCGTTGCGCTTCTGCTGTTCTCAATCTTTGCAACTATCTTTGTTTCTTCCATCCTGTTTGAACTTCATCAGATCAATGCCCGTGTGCGTATGCGCAGATTTATGGTCCTCTTCGACGTTGTGGACAGATATATCTCAGAGGGCAAGACCAATGATGAGATCATGGAGTATCTCACCCAGATCCAGAAGCTCACGGTAAAAGAGGCAACAGATTTTCTCGCTTTCATATCACAGCCCGACAATCACCAGTTTCTGGCAGATGTGAACAGCAAGATCCAGGAGAAAAAAATGCTTGCAAAGGCTGAGAGCGAGTTCTATCGATAAGGCAAAAAGAGACCTTTATCGTATTGACTTTTTAAAAATATCTTTTAAACTTATAATATATTATTGTATACAAAAATACATTTTTGGATACAATAATATATTATTATTTTAGGGAGGTGCTTTTTTGCCGGGCTTCAACGCGGCATCGCACTGACCGGGTGGACAGGTTCGCTTGCGGACCGAGTCATTACATTTTTATATGGAGGAGGAATTGATTATGAAGAAGTTCAACAAAGTATTAAGTGCTGCAGTAGCATGTGCCATGTCAGTATCAATGCTGGCAGGCTGCGGAGCTGAAGGAGGCGCTCCTGCTTCAACCCAGACTGACACAGCAGCAAAGGCAGATGATGCAGCCAAGACTGATGGCGCATCTTCCGAGAGCGCAGGAGGCACATTCAAGATCGGTGCTATCGGACCTCTTACAGGTGCTGCAGCTGCTTACGGCAACGCAGTTATCAACGGCGCTCAGATTGCAGTAGATGAGATCAACGCTGCCGGTGGTATTGGCGGATACCAGGTTGAGTACAAGGGTGAAGACGACGAGCTCAATGCCGAGAAGTCTGTAAACGCCTACAACTCTCTCAAGGACTGGGGAATGCAGATTCTGGTAGGCTCAACAACATCAGCCTGCTCAATCGCAGTTTCAGAGAACACCAAGAACGACAACATGTTCCAGCTCACACCTTCAGGATCAGCTGAGGACTGCGTTAAATATGACAACGTATTCCGTGTATGCTTCTCGGATCCTAACCAGGGAATTGCTTCAGCTCAGTACATCAATGACAACAACCTGGCAACAAAGGTTGGTATCATCTATGACAACTCAGATGTTTATTCTTCAGGTATCTACCAGAAGTTTGTAGAGGAGTCAGAGGGCAAGAACTACGAGATCGTTTCCGCTGAGGCTTATACACAGGACAACAACACAGATTTCTCTGTACAGCTTCAGAAGGCTAAGGATGCAGGTGCTGATCTTGTATTCCTTCCTATTTACTATTCAGATGCTGCTCTTATCCTTACACAGGCTAACACAATGGGATATGCTCCTACATTCTTCGGTGTAGACGGTATGGATGGTATCCTTACAGTTGAGAACTTCGACACATCACTTGCTGAGGGGCTTATGCTTCTTACTCCTTTCGCAGCTGATGCAACAGATGACCTCACAGTTAACTTCGTTAAGAAGTACAACGAGAAGTACGGCGAGACTCCTAACCAGTTCGCAGCTGACGCTTACGATGCAGTTTACATTATCAAGGCTGCTATCGAGAAGTCCGGTGTAACACCTGATATGAGCATATCAGATATCGGATCAAAGCTCACAGAGGCTATGACTCAGATCGAGGCTTCAGGTCTTACATCTTCTAAGATGACATGGTCAGCATCAGGTGAG
>JAILJR010000189.1 GCA_024694565.1 Butyrivibrio sp.
AGCCACATCGCTGATATCACCTATCTCCGCAAGTGTCGATATTGTACTTATTTCAACAAGAGAGCAGCCGGTCATAAGGTGAAACAAGTCCAGCATCATAAGATCGTCAGGATTTTTGATGCCTCTCTTTCGTACTATGGCGCCTGTCTCAAAGCATGCTTCTTCATAACCATTTGGCATCTCCCTTATGATACTTGCAATCCCTGGTGCCCAATCCATATACCCATCACCTCCTGGTGGGTATATTTTATCATACTATAGAAATGGATTCAACCTTAAGTTAGTGCATGTGGGGTATGACCCCAATGTGGTGAAGAAGACCTAAAAACCAGCAAAATGTTTTGTCTGCTCCAATCGACTCACCGATTCTCTCTGCAATGTCTGCCACATGATAGGTATGATCTATTTTTAATTTGATCTTGATGTCTGTTGTGTCGTAGTGACTTGTATAATTTTCAAATGCCTGTATGGCTTTTTGTCTATCCATTATTCGTATGCCCGTATCCTATATCCTATTACTCTCTAATTCAATACAACTACCCCAAGGTTCAGATATGCCGCAAAACATAACCACATAATATACGGTATCTGCAGCATTGCGGCAAGAGTATCTGTCTTTCTAAAAAAAATTATCATCATCATTACAAGCGCCAACATTATGATAAGCTCCACAAATGCCAGCATAAATTTCTGTGCTCCAAAGAAAATAAAACACCATGCCAGATTGAGCACCAACTGCGCTGCGAACAAGATCACGGCAATCCTACGTTCATAAGACTGCCCGGAAAGAATAATTCTCGCCACCCCGACTCCCATCAATGCATAAAGAATTGTCCAGGCGATAGGAAATAAAATGCCGGGCGGCGACAATGGCGGTTTGTTGATCATGCCGGCATATATCTCCGTGCCGGTTCTTGTCAACATTCCAACCGTAAATCCCAAAGCTTCCACAAGAAGTATACTAATCAGATATGTTGCTATTTTCTTCATAATCTCACTCCTCCCATCGCCCTGACTTATGATCCTACTCCTTCCATTGCCCTGACTTATGATCCTACTCCTTCCATTGCCCTAACTCATAATCTTCTCTGATGTTGGATTTGTCCTCTTGCTCTTCCACTCGCTTATGGTACTCTGAGAAATCCCGGTCTCTTCGGAAAAGCGTTTTTGGGACATGTTTCTCTCTTTCAGTTTCTCAAATATCCTATCGCTGATCGTCATGCCTTTCATTCTCTCCCTAGAATTGCAGCTTTTGATTTTTTTCAATAACGCACACGTTAAACTTGTTTTCATGGATACGATTACCTACGAGCTTAAAGAATCGGGAATTTCGGCAGACAATATCATTTATTTTGATTTGGACAGCAAAGACTACAACAAAATCCTAAAGCCGAAACAACTGGAACTACTGATCGAATCGGCTTCTAAAGGTGACAGGCACCACTGTTTACATTATCTTGTTCTCATAATCCTGCAGTTCATGAAATATGTTATCTACGATAACAGTATCTCCCTCAATTCTATATAACATAAAATATCTATGAGACATGAAATTCATTCTTCGGTATCCAAGTTCTTTAAGCCTCGGATTATCACACAATTTTAAACTCCCTGCCACTTTGGAAAGAGTAATCTTCGTTGCTTCAAAGTCGTTCAGCATATTGGCAGCCGCCTGACCACTTTTCTTTTCAAGCAAAAGATATCTTAAAAAACCATCCAAATCTGCCTCAGCATCAGATGTGATAACAACTCTATATTCCATATTTCTGCCTCATGTCGGATATCACATCATCCGTATCCCGGACCATTCCTTCTGCTGCATGCTGTCTTGATACTTCAAGTTTTTTAAGCAGCTCATCCTCTGTCAACGTCACATATGGATTTACGGTTTTTTTCTTTATTTCAAAAGGAAATCCGTTGTTTGCTACGGCCTGCGTAAGAAACATCCTAATAGCGGAAGTCGTATCTGTTCCTAACTCCCGAAACAGGGTATCAG
Organism: Butyrivibrio sp.; assembly: GCA_024694565.1. Taxonomy (GTDB): domain Bacteria; phylum Bacillota; class Clostridia; order Lachnospirales; family Lachnospiraceae; genus Butyrivibrio. The sequence goes on from JAILJR010000189.1 coordinate 1,997, forward strand.
ATTTTATTTTGAGTTCATCCTCAACACGTATCTGTATTGTACTTGACATAATGCACCTCCTCACCAATTGTCAATTGTATTATACTGCC
>JAILJR010000029.1 GCA_024694565.1 Butyrivibrio sp.
AGTAGTCCTGTCAATAAGCGTCAGATTATAGCATGTTCCGCTGTTGGCAACAGCTGTCACATATCTGGCCAGTCCCACAGTTGTATATGAATGTGAGCCCTGTCCAATAGCTGAACGTACTGCGTCCTGATCGGATACCTGTGGATCGTTCTCCTGTATCTCGATTCCTGATTTTTCTGAAAGTCCGTACATATCTGCATACTTGGCAAGTCTGACAAGACCTGAATCAGAATCGTAATCTCCGTTTACAAGTCCAAGTCTGAAACCAACTTCATAGAAAAAGACGTTACAGGAATTACGTATTCCTCCCGTAACATTTAATGGGCCATGACCTCTTGGGGATATCCAGCACTTAGGTCCGGAGGCAAATCTGTCAAAGCGTCCGTTACAATAAATTACTGATTCCGTATCGATCACTCCCTCCATGAGACCTGCCGTAGCAGATATCATCTTGAAGGTCGAACCTGGTGCAGTCTTTTGCTGGGTTGCATAGTTATAAAGAGGATTTGCCTTATCACTTCGAAGCTTTGCGTAGTATTTTGCATCAACTCCGTTCGCCATGAGATTATTGTCATATCCCGGATATGAAACGATTGCCAGAACATCACCATTGTTGACATCTGTTATTACCATTGAAGCTGTACATGGGTCAAGTGCAAGCTGCGCGGGTGTAACGTCAAGATTTTCTATTCTCTTGACCATAAAATCATAGGAGTTCTCAAGACCGCTATCCCAAAGCGCCCTCTCTTCCTCGTCTATTGTTACAGTATCCTGCTCAAGAAGAATATCGCAAACCTGCCTTCCGGTTATAACATCATCCAGGAGCATATACTTGTAAAGTCTGGTCTGAAAATCATAATCTGTCTCAAGCTCATCATTGATATATCTCACAATGTGATCATATATCTGCTGTGAATCGGCGTACTGGTTGTCGAGACTGAGCTTGGATACATCGATCCAGTTCATCGAGATCGCATATTTAAGGTACTCAGCAAGGGATATTGTCTCATCAGTTGTCCATGCTATGTAGGTCGGATCCTCCCTGTCAACCTTCGATGAATCAAGTACACCGTTTGAATACAGCATTGCGGCTATATGACTCATGTACCACTTATACTCCTTTGTGAGTTCCTCATAAGGAGTCATTTTTTCATTCAGCTCGCTGTTTAATTCATTGATCACGTTGTCGTACTTTACAACATAATGCTCATAAACAGCATGCTGAGTACTGCCTTCATCCGCATCCTTGAATTTGCTTATGTCAACAATAGCATTGCCGAATACAGCGTAATAAACATCATATATAGGCATTACAATGTTGCTTGAACTTGAGGTCTCAGAGAAGGTATATGTCTTTATATCACGCAGCTTGGCAACAATTATCCCTGCAAGTGACTGTTCAATGATATTGTAGCAGGCCTTCGTAAGCTCTTTGTCGACTGTCAGATATACATCATTTCCGGCGACGGAATCAACATAGCTGCTCGTCTCAATTACCTGGCCCGTATTATCTACATAGACGGTCTCAGAGCCCTTTTTACCCTGAAGAACGCTTTCCATTGACTGCTCTATACCGGATTTGCCGACTGTATCATTCATACCATAGCTGGGATTGTCAGCAGAAAGCTGTGCCAGCTCATCCTCTGAAATCTTGCCGGTGTACCCGAGAAGATGTGCGAAATATTTGGCATCGACATATTTTCTTGCTGTACTTTCCTCAATTGAAATACCCTCAAGTGTGTTGATGTTCTCCATGACATTCGCAACAGTTTTGTCATTGACATCAGAAGCTATCACGGTACTGATGTACTTCTGAAAGCTGTTCTGATTCATGTTGTATCTCACATTGAGTATCTTTAGTGCTCTGTTTCTCGTATATCCCATCATTGGCTTAAATGTAGAGGAATCCTCAGGGTCCTCATAATCACCGATTCTGAAGGTCTTGCAAAGATCTTCCACCACTTCAAGTGCAGATTTGGTTCTTTCTTCATATTTGAGTTCGTTTATAGATGCGTGTCCGTATACATCAGCCAGAAACCTTAGTAAAGCAGTACCCTCAACAGTGTACTCGAAGCCTCCGCCCTCTCCTAAAATGATCTTGAAATCCTGGTCAACACTGTCTCCACATTCTTCGATCATATCAATGACGGTATTGAGTGTATCATTTATCACCTTATTCTTACCGGAGCCTGATTTGTACACATCTTCGATAACAACTGCATTGGCAAGTTCATTGTACGCAAGAAGCTTTCCATTCCTGTCGTAGATGTTTCCTCTGGCAGCAGGTATTGTCTTTTCCTTCTTTATCTTGAGCTTGAAGGAATCAAGATAATACTCTCCGTTTATTATTTGAAGAGAAAAAAGCCTGTATACAAGAATGCATGCAAGCATAACAATAACTCCACAGACAATTATCGCCCTGGAGGTAATGAATTTTATAATATTTTCCTTGACAGATTCAAACAAACTTCTTCTCGCTCCTTAATTCCCTTTCGTCTATCGAGTTGTTGAAGGCAAGTATGATGGGATAATAAAAAATAGCAACCAGAGTTGTGTAAACCAGCTCAGGAATAATAACGGTGTTCATGTAATAGCCTATATTGAACTTCGTTCTGAATAAAAACATCAGTATATAGCAGATAAAACCAAACACAAAATCAGAAAGACCTATGATAAAGATTGGCACTGCCAGATTCTGCGTATAGAAGATATCGTGAAGCTTGCCGACAACAAAGCAGATATACATATATATGAGAGCAAAAAAACCCAGATAGGACCCAAAGAAAATATCAACTAGAAGCCCACAGAAAAAACCTGCAAGAAGTCCCTGTTTGTCGCCCTTAATAAATGCCGTTGATGCAGCAAATATCATCAGCAGATTCGGAGTCACACCGCCCAGATCAAAGGTTCTGAATACGGTAGTCTGCAGAATGAATGACACAAGCACAAATATTAAATTAAAAAATAGTCGTCTGAAACTCATTATCTCCCCTGTTGTTTATTTTTCTGCCTGTTTCTTGAGATCAAGCAAAACCAGGACCTCGTTCAGATGCTCAAAATCAACTGCCGGAGAAAGCCTTCCTGATTTAGTCAGGTTGTTTGCATCATCATCAAGCGTTGAAATATATCCTATAAGGATTCCCGGAAGATATTTGTCGCTTATATTGGATGTGACTATCTTGTCTCCGATCCTGACCTTGTCTGCACTGTCCACAAGCTTTGAAAAGCTGAGATACCCTTGCTTGTAAAGCTCAAGATCTCCAGAAACAATAAGATTATCAGATGATGAGAGTACCATTCCGCTCACAGCTGCATTGTCAGCTATTATGGATTGAACCTTGGCCCAGTCCGGACCAACATCCGTTACACAGCCTACAAGTCCTCCTCCTGCTATAACATTCATGTTCGGCATTATGCCGTCGTCGGAACCCTTGTCTATTACAAATGCGTGGTACCAGTTGCCCGCATCCTTGGCAATTATTCGCGCTCCGGTCTTCTGATAGTCTTCATATTGTGAGTCGAGCTCATACAGGGTCCTTAGCTCTGTAAGCTCATACTTCTCCTGCTCCAAATTTGTATTGGATATTGTAAGCTCGTCAACCTGGGCCCTTAGCTCTTCATTTTCCTCTATCAGTCTTGTGATTTCAGAGAGTCTGTCCGTTGTGTCCTTTAACATTGTTCCGACGGCCGTTATCCCTTTTTGAAACGGCACGACAAAAACACCCGCAACAGAGTTTAACGGGCCTGAAAAAATATTCGTATTAAAAGTAATTACAATCAGCCCAACGCAGACGATTGTTAAAATGAAGAGGAGATATTTACTTGGAAGTGTAAAATCATCTCCTCCTCTTCTAATAATGGGACTCATTTACCTGTCCTCTTCAATTCCATATGCAAGAGCTTTATACTCATCCTCATTGATGATCTTGGCAAGTCCAAGAGCGACTGAACCAATCGGGTTGTCAGCGATGTTGACATTAAGTCCTACACCGTTGGAAAGCCTCTGGGCAAGATGACATACCTGCGATGCACCTCCTGTCAGATAAAGACCGTTCTTGAAAATATCTGCAGCCAGCTCCGGAGGTGTCTTCTCCAATGCAGCCTTAATGTTATCTAAGATGGTATCAAAGTGCTCAATAAGGCATTCATTTATAAGATCAGTGGGAATCTGCCTTTCTACAGGGAGTCCGGTTACAATGTCTCTTCCGTATACAACAGCATCTCTTCCCGCCTTTTCCAACTCCTTTACAGACATCTTTACTGATTCGGATGTCTTCTCCCCGATAAGCAGCCCGAATTCCTTTCGTACCACATTCCGGATAGCCTCATCAAACTTCTTGCCCCCTACCTTTATCAGCTTGCTGACAACTATTCCTCTGAGGGAAAGAATTGATATCTCAGTAGTGTCATAGCCCACATTTACCACCAGAACGCCCTGGGAATTCATAACATCTACATTCATTCCAAGTCCGTCTGCAAGAGGCTTCTTGACCATCATTATCCTCTTAGCCTTGATACCTGCATCATTTATAAGGTCATGAAAAGCTCTTCTCTCAACCTCAGTTACATCCTTAGGTACAGCAATATATACCTCGCAAGGCTTAACAACGCCCTTCATCTGATCAGTAATAAAGAGCTTGACAAGAGTTTCCATATTTTCGATATCTGCAATGACACCACTGTTTAATGGATAAGTTATCCTTATTTTATCCGGTGCCTTCTCATACATATCATATGCTGAATTGCCATAAGCAAAGACATGCGTCTTGTTTTCGATAGCAATCATATTTTTTTCAACAGTGAGGCCGTTCTCATCTCTGTTGTAAATCTTAATATTACTTGTTCCCAAGTCAATTCCAAATATGTTAGCCAAAACAACCTCCTCAAAAACGATAGTTTCAATTTGAGTCCTACAGCACCTTATTGTAGCACAATAAGACATTTATCTACAAGCGTTTGTAATGTCTTAAGTATGCCAAGTTTTGCGTGCGGCCAGGTAAGTCCACCCTGGAAAAAAACCGAGTACGGCTCCTTTATAGGGCCGTCTGCCGAGAGTTCTATTGAAGATCCCGACACAAACGCACCGGCAGCCATTATCACCTGCGCATCATATCCGGGCATGTCCCATGGCTCCGGGGAAACATGACTGTCCACGGGCGCGGCAGACTGAATTCCCTCGCAAAATGCTATGAGCTTTTCAGGATCTCTGAAGGTAACTGCCTGAATTATGTCAAACCTTTCCTCCGTGGCATTTGGCAGTACCTCAAAGCCAAGTCTTTCATAGATATTTGCAGCAAATATTGCGCCCTTTAGTGCAGCTGCTGTCACTACAGGTGCAAGGAAGAACCCCTGATAGAACTGTGAGAGAATGCCAAGCGATGCACCGACCTCCTTACCAAGCCCGGGAGATGTAAGTCTGAAAGCAGCATTTTCAACACATTCTTTTTTACCGGCTATATAACCGCCTATTGGAGCCAGTCCCCCTCCCGGATTCTTTATTAGCGATCCCACAACCATGTCCGCACCTACATCTGAGGGTTCCACTGTCTCAACAAATTCACCGTAGCAGTTGTCAACCATGCAGATAATTTCAGGTCTTAAACCTTTTATGATCCCGATAAGCTCACCGATCCTCTCTACCGATAGCGTCGGTCTTGTCTGATAGCCCTTTGAGCGCTGTATGGTAACAAGCTTTATTCTGTCATTCTCAATCAGTACTCTCCTGATATTTTCGTAGTCAAAGCTTCCGCCCGAAAGTAGGTCAACCTGCACATAATCGATTCCATATTCCTTTAAGGAGCCTTTGGAGGAACGAATTCCAATCACCTCCTCCAAAGTATCATAAGGCTTTCCTACGGGAGAAAACAGCATATCCCCCGGGCGCAGATTGCTCATCAGCGCCAGTGCCAGAGCATGGGTTCCGCAGGTGATCTGGGGTCTGACCAGTGCATCCTCGGTATGAAAAACTGAAGCATACACCGCTTCAAGCTTATCTCTTCCCATATCATTGTAGCCATAGCCGGTTGTCCCAAGCAGACAGGCCTCGCTTACCCTGTTGTCCTGCATGGCCTTTAAGACCTTTAGCTGATTGTATTCGGCGTTTTCATCAATTTTTTCAAATCTCTGCCTAAGGTCTCTTATTATCTCTTCACCAAATTCATATACCTTATCTGATATACCAAGTTCTTCATAAATCCTATTGTTCATAAATCCTAAGCATCTCTTTCATTATCTTCTCATCATCATGTTCAAATTCGTTCTTATCAATCCAGATAACATCCCGCTCCCTCTTAAACCAGGTGAGCTGTCTCTTGGCGAAGTGCCTTGTATTTCTTTTTATCAGGTAAACTGCCCTTTCCAGGTCATACTCACCATTAAGGTAGCCAAGCATTTCTCTGTATCCAAGCCCCTGCATGGATGTCGCAGAGCTTTGAATATTCATTTCCTTAAGACTTCTTACTTCACCCTCAAGACCATCTTTGATCATCTGATCTACTCTCTTATCGATACGCCGGTACAGGAGCTCTCTGTCATCCGTAAGCACGAAGTATTTAAAGTCGTAGGGAGATATCCTTTTATGCTGTTCCTCGTTGTGCTCCGAGATTTCCTTCCCGGTCTTTTCATAATACTCAAGAGCACGGATAACCCGTTTTACATTGTTCCGGTGTATCAATTCTGCTGACCTTGGGTCAACCTGCAGCAGTCTTTCATAAAGAACATCCGCCCCCTTCGTCCTGGCAATTTCCTCAAGCTCCTTGCGAAGAGTTGAGTCCTCATCTGTTTCAGTAAAATCAATGTCGTACAATACAGCCTGGATATAAAAGCCGGTTCCTCCGACAAGTATCGGAACGTGGCCACGGCAGGCTATTTCGGCAATTTTTTCCTTGACGAGTCTCTGGAAGATAAATACATTAAAGTCCTTTCGGGGATCAAGGAAATCAATGAGGTGGTGCTCTACACCACCCATCTGCGAGGGTTTAATCTTATCTGTCCCTATGTCCATAAATTTATATACCTGCATAGAATCAGCGGAGATTATCTCTCCGCCAATTTTCCTTGCAAGCTCTATTGAAAGCTTTGTCTTGCCTACAGCTGTAGGACCTGTAAGAATAACAAGTTTTTGCCTGTTCATCACTCAACTACTCTCTTAAACTTTTTATCAATCTCATACTTTGTCATTGATATGATCGTAGGCCTTCCATGAGGGCAGTTGTAAGGATTGTCCAGCTTTAGCAGCTCATCAAGAAGAGCCTCCATCTCGGCAACGCTCATCTTTGTGTTTCCTTTTACAGATGCCTTGCAGGCCATGCTTGCTATCTTCATATTGATGACATCAGGTGTCCTGTTAAGACTATTCTCATGACCAAGCTCATCAAGTATCTGCAGGAACATGTCCTTCTCACTATCACATCCGAACAGATCTATAGGTATGGCACGCATAGCATATTCCCTGCCACCAAAATTTTCAATATTAAATCCCAGCTTCTCAAAATACTGTCTGTAGGCAAGAAAAAGCTCCTCTTCAGCACTTGACAGAGCTACGATCACCGGAGGATTGACCATCTGAGAAAGCATTTCACCTGATCTGTAACGCTTCATCATTCTCTCATAGTTAACCTTCTCGTGAGCTGCATGCTGATCAACCATCAGCATCTTGTCCTTGTACGCAATAATCCAGTATGTGCCGAATATCTGTCCTAAAATCTCATATTCCCTGACATTTTCCCTGGAAAGAACCTTTTCGTCAAAAAGATTTAGCTGCACCGGCTTCTTCTCAACAACAATCGCATCCTCAGACTTTATTATGGGTGACTGATGTTCGTTTTTCTCAGCATTTGAGCCGTCATAATCGCCGAAAATCCTGGTCCATACAGCAGATTTGTTGCTGTCTTCGATCCTGATGGGCTCAGCCTTGACTCCCTTTGCATAAACCGGAGTATCCGAGCTTATTTTATGCTGGTTAAAGCGCAGCGTCTCAAATGGCTGCGGTGCAGGCTCTTCTACAGTCTTTTCCACATCACCGTTTTTGTCCTTATCCTCTGCAGCCTTCACCTGCCCGGCCTTTCTGTCGTCACCAAGCAGCGCATCAGGTATCATCTCGTGGTTTTTCAGCGTATTTTCTACGTTCTGACTGATAAAATCAAAAAGCTTTGCCTGATTTCCGAACCGCACTTCAAGCTTGGCCGGATGAACATTTACATCCACTTCCGAAGAGGGCATGCGCAAATGAAGTACAGCAAAAGGAAATTTGTGCTGCATAAGGTACTGTCTATACCCTTCCTCAAGTGCCTTGGATATTATCTTATCCTTGATATATCTGCCATTTACAAAGAAGATCTCGAAATTTCTGTTAGACCTGTTCAGTGTAGGCTCACCCAGATATCCCTCCAAAATGTATCCGCCCTCGGAGACATTTATAGGAATCAGACTTACAGAGACATCCCTGCCGTAAATCTTGTATATTATTTCTTTAAGATCACCGTTTCCTGAGGTGGAGAACTTGTCATCTCTGTTGTTGATATAGTGAAAAGATATAGTCGGATTATCAAGTGAAAGATGTTCCATGACATCCCCGACATAGCTTCCTTCTGTCTGAGGCGTTTTTAAGAACTTCTTCCTGGCCGGAGTGTTGTAAAAAAGATTTCGGATTATCAGAGTTGTGCCCTCCGGAGCTCCTATCTCCTCAAAGGCGGCCTCTTCGCCTCCATTGATACAGTATCTGGTTCCGACCAGCTCCTCCCTTGTTTTGGTGACCATATCAACCTGGGATACAGCAGAAATACTTGAGAGCGCTTCTCCGCGGAAGCCAAGCGAATGGATCTCGAACAGATCTTCAATAACCTTAAGCTTGCTTGTAGCATGGCGTTTAAAGGCCTTTCGGATCTCACTTTTTTCTATCCCGGAGCCATTGTCGGTGACTCTTATCATATCGATCCCGCCGCCTCTTATCTCTACGGTAACGGCTGTGGCGCCGCTGTCAATGGCGTTCTCCACAAGTTCCTTGACAACACTTGCAGGTCTTTCTACAACTTCGCCTGCTGCAATCTGATCTATTGTATTTTTATCAAGCTCATTGATAAATGCCATTAGCTTTTCCACCTGTTATTTAGATCGCTCTGAAGCTTATACAGTGTATTCAGAGCATCCATTGGAGTCAGTCTTGTTATGTCTATCTCCTTTAGCCTTCGAAGTACTTCCTCATCTGAAACAGTTTCAAAGAGGGTCATCTGATCAATATCGACCTCATCGTAGTGAACGACCTTGCCCTTCTTATCACTCTTATTGTCCCTGGCGATGCTCTGAACCTTTTCGGTTATGTCATTTTCAGTCAGCTCTGCGACTATCTCCTTTGCCCTGTCAATGACCATATCCGGAACACCTGCCAGCTTTGCAACCTGAATGCCGTAGCTTTTGTCTGCTCCGCCCTTAACAATTTTGCGAAGGAATACTATGTCATCGCCGTTTTCCTTGACAGCTATGCAGTAGTTGTTGACATTGTCCATCTTTCCTTCAAGTTCGGTAAGCTCATGATAATGTGTCGCAAAAAGAGTTTTCGCCCCGAGTATCTTTCTGTTGCTGATGTGCTCAGTCACAGCCCATGCTATTGCAAGGCCGTCATAGGTCGATGTTCCGCGTCCTATTTCATCAAGAATAAGAAGGGACTTAGGCGTGGCATTTCTCAGAATGTTTGCCACCTCATTCATTTCAACCATAAAGGTCGACTGACCGCTTCCAAGGTCGTCGGAGGCTCCAACTCTCGTAAATATCCTGTCAACAACACAGATATCCGCAGAATCCGCGGGGACAAAGCTTCCTATCTGACACATCAGTACAATGAGCGCTGTCTGCCTCATATATGTTGATTTACCTGCCATATTCGGGCCTGTGATTATTGATATGCAGTGCTTTTTGTTGTCCAGATATGTGTCATTTGCAATAAACATATCAGAGGTATCCAGCATCTTCTCAACAACCGGATGCCTGCCGCCCTTTATATGTATGAGTCCCTTGTCATTAAGTGCAGGCTTTACGTAGCGATTACGTTCAGCAACGAAAGCCAGGGATGCAAATACATCCAGTACCGACAGCGCCTTGGCAGTCTTCTGGATCCTGTCAATCTCAAGTGCTATAGAATCCCTTATCTTACAAAACATCTCGTATTCGAGATTATTAAGCTTGTCCTGGGCGTTGAGGATTGTATCCTCAAGTTCCTTAAGTTTAGGAGTAGTATATCTCTCACAGTTTGTAAGGGTCTGCTTTCTTATAAAATAATCGGGCACCTTGTCCTTGAAGGAATTTGTGACCTCAAAAGAATAACCGAACACATTGCTGTATTTGATCCGGAGATTTTTAATCCCGGTTTTTTCCCTCTCCTCCTCCTCCATCTGGGCGAGCCACTGCTTTCCACTGCTACCGGCCTCTCTGAAGTGATCAATGTCGGCATCAAAGCCTTCTTTGATTATACCGCTCTCCTTTATGGTAAGAGGCGGCTCCTCTACTATGGATCTGTCTATAAGCTCATAAATATCTGTCAGAGGATCAAGCTCACTTGAAATTACCGAAAGCCTTTCATCATCATTCACATCGGATAACGCTGTTATGATAGCCGGTATCATTTTTATCGAGTTTCTAAAAGCAAGAAGATCTCTTGGATTTGCTGTTTTAAACACAATCTTCGATGTCAGTCTCTCAAGATCATATATGGGATTTAAATATTCCCGTATCTCTTCCCTTGTCACAACATTTTTCACAAGGGTTTCAACCGCATTTTGTCTTTTTTCAATCTCTTCACTGTCAATGAGGGGCTGTTCAATAAAGCTTCGAAGAGTCCTTGCTCCCATTGCAGTCTTGGTCTTATCAAGAACCCAGAGAAGCGTACCTCTTTTCTGCTTATCCCTCATGGTCTCTACAAGCTCAAGGTTTCTTCTGGTGGATCCGTCAAGAAGCATGAATTTGCTTGTAAGATATGGATAGAGGTGCGTTATATTACTGATATCAGACTTCTGCATATCTATGAGATACTTAAGAAGTGCACCTGCCGCAAGTATGCCGTTCGGAAAATCAGCAATGCCAAGTCCTATCAGGGATGAGACCTTAAAATGCTTTATCAGAGTAGTTCTGCACTGCTCATCATCATAATACCTGTCTTCCAGGGTATTCACAAATATGTTCTGCCGGTCCTTAAGCTCCTGAGGCTTGATTCCGCTAAGCTCGAAGGCACTGTTGCAGATTATCTCGGATGGAGAATATCTGCCTATCTCATCCATTGCGCTCCGCAGATTGCCAACTTCTGTAAGATAGTAATCACCTGTCGTCACATCAGCAACAGAAATACCGATGCAGTCAGGTGAATAGAAGATACTCATGAGATAGTTGTTCTTTGACTCCTCAAGGGACTGCATGTTCAGGTTCGTTCCCGGAGTCACTATCCTTGTAATTTCTCTTTTTACAATGCCCTTTGCAAGCTTTGGATCCTCTACCTGTTCGCAGATAGCAACCTTGTAGCCCCTTGATACAAGCTTATTAAGATAACTGTCCACAGCATGAAAAGGAACTCCACACATGGGAGCCCTCTCTTCAAGTCCACAGGCCTTACCGGTAAGTGTCAGTTCAAGTTCCTTTGAAGCAACAAGTGCATCATCAAAAAATATCTCGTAAAAATCTCCCAGTCTGTAAAAGAGTATGCAACCCGGATTTTCCCTCCTCGTCCGGATATAGTGCTGCATCATGGGAGAAACCTTGTTAATGTCTACGTTGTTAAGCAACGTGGTTTTTTCCACAACAAAAATCCCCTGTTCTAAAATCTGTTAAGCCAGTGTCCCCATGTAGTAAAAGCCATGACATTCATCAAGCCTTACATCTACAAACTCCCCAATCAACTTTTTGTCGCCCGGAAAGTGAACCAGCGTATTATTTGACATTCTGCCTGTAAGCAGACTGTCATCATGATCATTAACTCCCTCTACAAGGACTGTCTCTGTTCTTCCAGAGAGCTTTGCAGCCTGACTTCTGGCTGTTTCCTGTACGACCTTAAGGAGTCTGTCAAAGTTCTCTTTTACAACCTCCTCCGGGACCTGATCCTCAAAGGACGCGGCCGGTGTACCGGCCCTCTTTGAGTAGATGAAGGTGAAGGCATTGTCAAAAGAAACCTTCCTTACTACATCAATAGTATCATCCACCGCCTCTTTAGTCTCCCCCGGGAAGCCTACGATAATATCGGTGGTTATTGCCACATCCGGAAGCCTCTTTCTTATCTTTTCCGCCAGCTTAAGATAACTCTCTTTTGTGTACCTTCTGTTCATTCTTCTGAGTATCTCATCGTTCCCTGCCTGAAGCGGAAGGTGTATATGTCTTGCTATTTTAGGATTTCTCTCAATCACATCAAGCAGCTCATCAGAAAAATCCTTTGGATGAGGTGTCATAAAACGGACTCTCCTCAGTCCCTCAACGGCACAGACCTCTTCCAAAAGCTCGGCGAAAGATATCTTATCCGGATCTCCCTCTTTGAAATCATTGCCATAAGAGTTGACATTCTGACCAAGGAGCATGACCTCCCTGACACCGTCCTGTGCAAGCTTCTCACATTCTCTTATAATTTCCTTTGGAGAGCGGCTACGTTCACGTCCCCTGACATATGGAACAATGCAGTAGGTACAGAAATTATTGCATCCGAAGCTTATATTAACTCCTGATTTAAAGGGATATTTCCTGAGTACGGGGAGATCCTCGACTATCTTGTCAGTTTCCTTCCAGATGTCGATTATCATCCTGTCGGACTCAAGACAGGTATCCAGTAATTCTGCAAATTTATAGATATTGTGAGTCCCAAATATGAGATCCACAAAGCTGTAGCTCTTTTTGATCTTGTCAACTGCGCTCTGCTCCTGCATCATGCATCCGCAGACAGCCACCTTCATATAGGGATTCTGTCTCTTAAAGCTGCTGCACTGACCAAGTCTTCCGAAGAGCCGCTGATCAGCATTATCCCTTACCGTACAGGTGTTATAGATAACAAAATCCGCATTCTCGGTCGTAGCCTCCTCATACCCGACAAGCTTCAGCGTTGCCAGAAGCTTCTCCGAATCTCTGGCATTCATCTGGCACCCAAATGTAACCGTACACGCAGTAAGCTTTCGTCCAAGTTTCTTTTCAAGCGCTGCAACCTTTTCTTTTGCTTTTTCAATGTACTGAAGCTGCCTCAGTGATTCGGCATCCTTAACTTCGCTCTTAGAGCTGTTTAAAATATTGATACTCATTATAAAAATTTCCGTTTCGAATTTATTACCTGTAATTTCCGATTATGCCAAGAAGAAGCTTCACAACAGATCTCATCTCCTGAACCGAGGCATATTCATACTTACCGTGAAAATTATAACCGCCTGTACAAAGATTCGGGCATGGAAGTCCCATATATGAGAGAGCTGCGCCGTCCGTACCACCCCTTATAGGCCGGTCGATAGGTTCTATCCCCAGATCTTCCATCGCCTTTTTTGCATTTTCAACAAGATGCATATGTGGACGGATCTTCTCTATCATGTTTCTGTACTGCTCTGTTATCGTAACAGTTACAGTACCCTCGCCGTATTTTTTGTTTAAAAACTCAGCTGCTTCCCTGAAAAATTCCTTTTTCTGTTCGAAGAGCTTTTCATCGTGGTCTCTTATTATATAGTAGGCAGTCGCAGAATCCGTTCTTCCGTCAATCTGTGTCAGGTGGAAAAAGCCTTCTCTTCCCTCCGTGTACATGGGGTTCTGAAAAACCGGCAAAAGGCTGTGAAACTCATAACACACTAAAGAGGCATTGATCATTCGCATCTTGGCATCTCCCGGATGAACGCTGCGTCCTTTGACCTCGACTGTGCCCTCAGCTGCATTAAAATTCTCATATTCCAGCTCTCCGAGCTTCCCGCCGTCAACCGTATATGCATATTTTGCCCCAAATCTTTTCAGGTCAAAAAAAGCAGTGCCTTCACCAATCTCCTCATCGGGCGTGAAGGCAATCTTTATCTCGCCGTGTTTGATTTCGGGATTCTCTGTCAGAATCTGTGCCATAGTCATTATCTCGGCTACACCGGCTTTATCATCAGCTCCCAAAAGAGTCATTCCGTCTGTAACAATAAGATCCTCTCCCTTATGATTCAGCAGCTCAGGAAAATCATCCGGTGACAGGATTATTTTTCCTGCACTGTCGAGTTTTATGTCGCTTCCGTCATATTTCTCCACTATCCTAGGATTAACATCCCTGCCGCTGACCTCATCGGAGGTATCCATATGGGCGATAAATCCAATAGGCGGCGAATCGGGATTGTCATTATTGGCCGGAACAGACGCATATACATAGCAGTGCTTCTCGTCATAATACACGTCAGAGGCTCCGATAGCAACAAGCTCCTTGTAGAGGATACCTGCAAGATCATGCTGCTTCATTGTGGATGGAGACGATCCCGTACTGTCATCTGACTGTGTATCCACCTTTACATATCTCAAAAACTTCTCTATAACATCTACATCACTCATGCTTTTTTCCCTTTGATTTTCTGGTTTTTGGTGTATTATCCGGTATAGTGACCGGCTTTTTAACCTTTTTGCTGATATATATACGGGCTGAACGCTCTGCAATAAGCTCCGTAAAAACAACCTTTCCGGACTCACCTTTGTCCTCCGGTACAAGCTTTCCCGGATCGGTATCGGAAATTAGATCCCACTCATATCCATCCGGAAGCTTTGGAAGAGCAATCTGCTTGCTGGTCCAATGCATATTGAAAAAGATGTAAATAAATGCATCCGATTCCTCTTTTGTCTTTTCATAAAGACCGCAGAACAAAAATCCAAGCATATGGCTGTGGCAGGAAAGGTCAGGCCTCCAGGATTCCCTTCCATGGAAGGAAAGGTCGGGATATCCGCAGGAAATATAATCCATCATCCTGAAGGGATGACTCTCGTGAAGTATCCTGTGCCCGAATCTGAGATTTGAAAGAAACCTGAAATATTCGAGTATCTCACTGTTTCTCTCCATCGCACGCCAATCAACCCATCCTGTCTCATTGTCCTGACAGTAGGGGTTGTTATTGCCACCCTGTGTGTTGCCAAACTCATCTCCGCTGAATATCATAGGAGTGCCCTGAGCAGTCATAAGCATGGTCATTGCATTTTTGATCTGCTTTTTTCGAAGGCTCAATATGTCGTGTTTTCTGGTCCGTCCCTCTATTCCACAGTTCCAGCTTAAGTTGTTATCCGTGCCGTCCTTGTTGTTTTCGCCGTTCTCCTCATTGTGCTTGTGCTCATAGGTAACAAGATCTGCAAGTCTGAAGCCCTCATAATCACAGATATAATTTATCATTGCATGGTCATGACTGTTTGCTGTCATTGACCTCAGAAAATCCCCTGCAGAATTATCATCACTTTTCAAAAATCTTCTGCTGTTAAACAAAAAGCCGTTGTTGTACTCACCAAGGAGCCTTATTTCAGGTATCTTTCCCTCAAATACCGACCCGTAATCAAACCAGTCATACCATATCTTCGTATCGTCAAAAAGAGGTTCACGGGTTATCAGCCTGAGCGGTATCACACTGCCCTTAAGGTGAAAACCGTCCACATGATAAGTACATCTCCAGAAGCGGAGCGCGTCAATGATAAGCGTTCCGTTCTCATGCTCATCAAAATAAAACTGCATTATAACCTCAAGGCCGTGCTCATGCATGGTCTTTACAAACCTCTTGAACTCATTTTCTGCATCGGAGGGATCAGAGCAGTATGCTGTTCTGGGTGCAAAATAAAAGCCCTTCTTGTAGCCCCAGAAGTTCAGACGCACATGGCTTGACTTTTTGCTCACAATACTGCCATCCCTGGAAAAGACAAGCTTCTTCTCATCTTCACCCACAGCTTCCCTGCTTCTGTAGTCTGAGCCTTTGTAAAGATTCTCAACCTCATTCATCTCGTAGGCGGGCATCAGCTCAACAGTTGTAACACCCAGGGATTTAAGATACGGAATCTTGTCTGTGATACCGGTAAAGGTTCCGCGACGGGATGCATCAACCCCGCTTGAGGGACTCTTTGTGAAGCCTCTTACATGCAAAAGATATACAAGGCTGTCCTCATAAGGAACTAAATTACTCTCATCTCCATCCCAGTCGAACGTATCATGAGAAGTCTTAAAATCAGCCTTATTGTCAAGCTTAGCTCTTATATCACAGTCAGGTACATCTTTCCCAAACTTTTCAAGTCCAAATATCTGTTTTGCATATGGATCGCAGAAGATTTCATCATCGGCAAAAAGATTATATGCTCCATAGGAGGCGATATTCTCAATTCCCTTTATCCTCGCTGAGTAGATGGATCCTCTCTTAAGCGTTGCCGGAAGTTCAATCCTAAGAGGCTTAAGTGCAGATTCCTTTGCAGCAGGGTATAGCGTAATACCGCAATGCTTATTATCCTTAAAAACACTGCGCACCACTAGCGATCTGTCATAATCAATGTAACACCCTAACGGATAGGGTTTCTCTCTGCAAATGCTGAAGTTACTCGTCATTTCGTACCTGATTTCCGCTTTCATAATTCTTTGCCCGAAATATTTTATCACATTTGTCTCTAATATGCACCAAACTCTTAATGTTTATGTTATACTTAGCGTATATATCAATTTTACACTATTTCGGGAGGTTCTTCATGGAATTTTCTAAAATTGCAACAGAAATGAATACAAAAATTCAAAACGGCGAGCAGACCACTGTCGATGTCGAACTTAATAGCGGCGAAACTGTGACCTGTGCGATCATTATCGTACTCACAGTTGATGAAAAAGACTATATTGTGCTTCTTCCTCTCGACGAAAACGGTCAGAATACTGATGGCAACGTATGGTTCTATGAGTTGTATTTCCCTGAAGACAGTGATGAGCCGGAGCTTGGTTACATCGAGGAAGACGATATATACACTGCTGTAACCGAAGCCTTTAATCTCTATCTTGACGATGCTGAATATGATGAGCTCATTGAGCTCCCTGACGATCTTCCTGATGAAGGAAGCGAAGATGTCTGATCCTTTATTGATAATTTTTCTCCCAGTTATCTCGTATCGGCCGCAAAAACCTGCTAGGCAGCATTGGGTTTTCTTTTGTTCCAGTCACATACGACATTATGAGCGCCTGCTTTGCCCTTGTCATTGCAACATAGAGCATTCGGCGCTCTTCTTCTGTCTGCAGCTTTGTTGTGGCACTTCTTGAAGGTATTATCCCCTCATTCAGATCCGGAAGCCATACAGTTTTGAACTCAAGGCCTTTAGATGCGTGCATTGTAAGGATTTTCACACAGCTTTCATTTCTTTTTACCGCCTTTTGCTTTTTATTCTCCTCCACAGCTGACCTTTCGCTGCAGTATTTCAAAAGAACGGATGTACTTTCAAAGCCTGAACATATCCTTTCAAACTCATCAAGGCTTTCCCTGCTCCCGCCAAAAAGCATATCAACTCCTACTGTTTTCCTTATGTATCTTATTGCAAGCCCCGGTCTTAGATGCTCGATCATTTTAAGCTGACCAAACAGCTTTTTGACACACCTTTGCCTAATTCCGTTGCCGGAGTAAAAGCGTTCTATTTCCCTTTCAGTCACAACCTCCGCAGAAACAGCATCTCTGGATATATAGCGCATAGGCATATTCATTATCTTAAGAAAATCCCCTCGCCTGTGACCGCAATATGCAAAGGAAAGGTAAGAAATGCACAGCTTCACTGCCTTATCCGCAAAAATGTCAATCCTGTGATCATCAATACTTGTCGGAATATCATACTCATTCAATACCCTTGCCAGTGACAGGGCCTCCGAATTAGTCCTGAAAAGAATTGCAATATCATCAAGGGCGTTTTTGTGTTTTCCAAGAAACTGCGCTATTGCCTCGTTCTGCTTCTGTCTTGATTCATACCGTCTTGCTGCCACCACGCCCGGTCCGTTTGACACCTCTGCGGTAAGCTCTTTGTCGAATCTCACTGTATTCTGCTCTATTACCTTAAGGGCATTCAAAAGTATGGTACTTCCGCATCTGTAGTTTATATTAAGGTTTATGAGTTTTGCAGGATGCTTTGGGAAGCTGTCCTTAAAGGCAAGCATAATTCCGGGGTCTGACCCCCTGAAGCCGTATATTGACTGATCATCATCTCCAACAGCAAAAAGATTGTCGGTGTGTCCCGACAAAATCCGAACAACCTTGTACTGCATCTTATTTATGTCCTGATATTCATCGATCAGAAAATATTTGTATCTGTTCTGCCAGATTTGCAGCAGTTCTTTGTCCCTTAAAAGAAGCTCATAGCATCTTGTCAGCATATCATCAAAGTCAATCTTCCCGAATTCAGCAAGTCTTCTGTTATATGAACTGAGTATTTCTCCAAAGTGCGGCCTTATTCCTGCGTCGCAGAGATTATTTTCAGGCTCATCCAACGTATTTTTTATCCTGGATATCTCTGACAATATGTCGGGAATCATGTCAAGCGACTTTTCATAGTCGTCCTTTTTTATCTTTCCCCTATCATATAGTCCCAACAGGATATCACGTATAATCTCAGTCTTGAATTTTAATGTTGCTATCTCAATATTGGAATCTGTGCAGGATCTGCTGCTTCGAATGATCTGATAAAAGACAGAATGGAAGGTTCCAAAAGATACTTCAGGATAAGAACTATCCGTCAGCTTCATAAAACGATACTGCATCTCAATGGCTGCAGCCTTGGTGAAGGTAATGACAAGAATTGAAGATGGCTCTATGCCGACCTTCTCAATGAGGTATCTGATCCTCTGAACTATTACGAAGGTCTTCCCACTTCCCGGCCCTGCAAGAACCATTGCAGGGCCATTAATGTGGGTGATCGCCATTTGCTGCGACTTATTTCCGCAAATGTCATTACCTGATAAATTTTCATTTCTCAAGTAATTCAATTCCTTTTCTTATTCTTTGAAGTGTCTCTTCCTTGCCGAGTACCTCCATTGCCTCTGTGGCTCCGCAAGGGGTCATCTCTTTGCCGCATACGGCAATTCTGACAGGCCAGAGAACATAGCCGTTCTTGTATCCGTTCTTTTTGATGTAGTCGGACAAAAGAGCATAAAGCGCATCATTGCTGTAGTCATCACAATTTTCAAGAAGTGGAAGAACCTCCTTTAATACCTGTAGCGAAGACTCCTCATTGGTCTTCATCTTCTTGTGGGCATAGATGGCTGTGTCATATTCAGGAAGCTGTTCAAAGAAATCAACCATACCGGCTATATCAGGCCAGATCTCGATACGGGTCTTGACCATTTTTGATATCTTTTTCAGATCAAGAGGCTTTGATATAGCCTTTTCAAGATATGGCTTAGCCTGCTCAAAGAATACATCCTCATCCATCTTTTTGAGGTATTCGCCGTTCATCCACTTGAGCTTTGTATAGTCAAAAACAGCAGGTGACTTGTTTATCCTGTGGTAGTCGAATTTATCAACCAGCTCCTCAAGACTCATGATCTCGCTGTTGTCATCTGGTGACCATCCAAGGAGAGCCACGAAATTAACAACTGCCTCGGGAACAAAGCCCTGTTCAATAAGATCTTCAAAGGATGAATGCCCTGATCTCTTGGAGAGTTTATGATGCTCTTCATCCGTGATCAGAGGACAATGAATGTACTTTGGAACCTCCCAGCCGAAGGCTTCATAAAGTCTGTTGTATTTAGGAGATGATGAGATATACTCGTTCCCTCTGACAACATGTGTGATACCCATGAGATGGTCGTCGACAACATTGGCAAAATTGTAGGTTGGATATCCGTCAGACTTTATAAGTATCATATCGTCCAACTCCTTATTTTCCACACTTACATCACCGTAGAGCTCATCATGAAAAGTGGTTGTTCCCTCTGTAGGATTATTCTGCCTTATTACAAAAGGCTTGCCCTCAGAAAGATTCTTCTCTATTTCCTCCTTGGAAAGATGAAGACAGTGCTTGTCATAAACACTGATTTCCTTAACCTCTCCGTCCACCTCTATTTTCTGTACCAGAGTCTTAAGTCTTTCTTCATCACAAAAGCAGTAATATGCCTCGCCCTTGTCTATGAGCTGCCTTGCATACTGCATATATATGCCGGCCTTCTGTCTTTCACTCTGAACATAAGGGCCAACATCTCCTCCGATATCAGGACCCTCATCATGCTTTAGTCCTGTCTCTTCAAGAGTTCTGTAGATAATCTCCGTTGCCCCTTCTACATAACGCTCCTGATCTGTATCCTCTATCCTGAGGATATAATCACCGCCTTCATGCTTCGAGATAAGATAAGCATATAGCGCTGTTCTTAAATTTCCAACATGCATACGCCCTGTAGGACTGGGGGCATATCTAGTACGTATCTTCACAATTAGTATCTCCTCTTAATATTTCTTATTTTGTTCCGGTTGAGCCAAAGCCGCCACGGTCCTTGCCAGAAAGATGGTCACACTCCTCAAAAATTATCCGGGGCTGGTTCTCTATGATCCTGAACTGACAAATCCTGTCATTAAAGGAAATATGAGTATCCCTCATGGCTATCACCGGAACAAACCACTGGTCATTGTCACCACAGTATGAGTTATCAATGACCCCCATGTGATTGGCCTGTATTATCCCAAAATTTTTGTAAGTGGAACTGCGCGGCACAACATGCGCCTCATAGCCTTCCGGAATCTCCATGGCAACTCCCAGCGGTACAAGGTGAAACTCGCCCTGCTTAAGATCCACATCCTCCGCACTTCTTAAGTCAATCCAGTCAGATTTACCATCGATATACTCAAGCCTTTGCAGATTGTCATTAAAATATCTGATCCTGATCTTCTTTTCCATTTAACTGCTTCCTGCTTTCGTTTATTGACTTTCCGAATGACAACAGGGAAGGTTGTCCAAAAATCCCCCCCAAAAACGAAGATAGTATAATACAAATCACATGAACATTCAACCGAAAGAGACAACCTTGTAATCCTTGTCCTCAACGGCTTTTTTCAGGGCCTCTTCAGAAACCTCTTTATCAAGCTCTACGACGGCAGTTCCCTTTTCGTGACTTACCGTTGCCTCTTTGACTCCATCCAGGGCTTCAAGAGCCTTCTTTACCGTAGCCTCACAGTGTGCACACATCATTCCTTCAATATTCATTGTCTTGCTCATAATAATACTTTCACTCCTCTCATTTATATCTTGTTCTTTATTATTTTCAATATTATTATCTGTGCCTTTGTTTTTTGATTCAATAATAGTTTCGGCACCGTTTTCTTCATCATATTTCGCTTCATCAGGCCGGAAGTCCCTCAATAGTTCTCCGGTGACAGCCTTCTTCACCTTTTTGTCCCCTGCCCTGTTGTGAATGTCGATAAGGTTTAAGCGAAGCGCGTTGGTGACAACGAAGAAGCTCGACAGACTCATGGCTGCGGCACCAAACATCGGACTGAGCTGCCATCCAAATGCCTTTATGAACACTCCTGCTGCAAGCGGAATACCAAGTGCGTTGTAAAAAAATGCCCAGAACAGATTCTGATGAATGTTGCGAAGGGTTGCTCTTGATAGTCTGATAGCGCCTGAAACGTCAAGAAGACTGTTTTTCATCAATACCACATCAGCTGCATCTATAGCAATGTCTGAGCCTGCTCCGATGGCTATTCCTGTATCAGCCCTGGTCAGTGCAGGAGCATCATTTATTCCATCACCTACCATTGCCACTTTTCCAAAGCCTGAAAGATAACGGATAACAGCCTCTTTTCCATCCGGAAGTATCTCAGATGCAATTTCATCCACGCCAGACTGATCTCCTATGGCCATGGCCGTCCTTTGATTGTCACCTGTGAGCATTACCACATGTATGCCCATAGCCTTGAGCTCTTTTATTGCTTCTGCCGAATCATCCTTGATCGTATCCGCAACTGCTATGATACCAAGCAGTTTGTTGTCCTTTGCAAAGCACAGAGGTGTCTTCCCCTGACCTGCAAGACCTATTGCCTTCTCTCTTACTTCAGGCTGCAAGTTTGTAATCTTACTGATGTATTTCAGCGACGCTCCCACTACCTCATGCCCCATATATTTTCCTTTGAGGCCATGTCCGGGAAGAACGCAAAAATCAGTTATATCCTCGCCCTCTTCATCAAGATCCTCATAGTATGCCCTGAGATCACCGACATAGGAAACAACGGCTCTGGCAAGCGGATGCTCACTCTTTCTTTCAAGAAGTCCTGCCAGCTTTAAAAGTTCATTCTCGGATGTATTTATCAGTGAATAGCCACTGCGCGATATTGAATCAACCGTGAAGACATCGGTTACCACCGGCTCTCCTTTGGTTATGGTACCGGTCTTATCAAGAGCAACAATCTGGGTCTTTCCGGTATTTTCCAAAGAAGCAGCAGTTTTAAACATTATGCCGTTCCTTGCACCCACGCCATTCCCCACCATTATCGCTACAGGGGTTGCAAGCCCCAGAGCACAGGGACAGCTTATGACAAGGACTGCTATTGCCCTTGAAAGCGAAAAGCCAGGATCCTTTGTAATGATGATCCATACAATAAATGTAATCACAGCGATCCCTATGACCGTTGGAACAAAAATTCCCGACACCTTATCCGCAATCTTGGCAATAGGTGCCTTGGTAGATGAAGCATCACTTACCATCTGAATTATCTGTGAAAGGGTTGTATCCCTCCCGACTCTTGTGGCCCTGCACTTCATATAGCCTGAGTTGTTGATGGTTGCAGCGCAGACACTTGAACCTATTCCTTTATCGACCGGAATGCTTTCTCCTGTCAGAGCTGATTCATTGACCGCAGCATTGCCCTCGACCACAATTCCATCAACAGGAATATGCTCTCCGGGTCTTACTACAAATATGTCGCCGACCCCTATCTCTTCGATCGGTACTTCCTTTTCCTTGCCATATCTGTCAACAATCACAGCAGTCTTGGGAGCGAGCTTCATAAGACCCTTTATGGCATCAGTTGTACGCCCTTTGCTTATTGCTTCGAGCAGCTTTCCCACAGTTATAAGAGTAAGTATCATGGCTGCCGATTCAAAGTAAAACTCATTCATATACTTCGACGGATCCGCAAAGCCATTTACATGTTCTATCCCCATCCTGATCAGGGCAAAAAAGCTGTAAATGAAAGAAGCTGAGCTTCCAAGCGCAACCAGAGTGTCCATATTGGGGCCGCCGTGAATAAGTCCCTTGAAGCCGCTGATAAAGAACTTTCTGTTTATTATCATAACGATAAGGGCAAGTATCATCTGAATAATACCTACGAGCAGATGATTTTCTGACAGCGCCGATGGAAGAGGCAGTCCAATCATATGTCCCATCGAAAAATACATAAGGATACACAGAAAGAAAGTGGACAGGATCAGTCTTTTTCTTAGTGCCGGGGTCTCTTTATCTCTTAACGCTTCTTCTTCCTCGGAAAAATCATACCCGGATAAAGAAGCGTCATCAGATTTTCCCTGCCCCATCAGACTGGCACCATATCCGGCATTTTCAACAGCTCTTATTATGTCTTTACTGGAAGCATTTCCTTCAACTCCCATTGAATTTGTAAGCAGGTTTACGCTGCACGAAGATACTCCCTCGAGATTTTTTACAGCTTTCTCCACCCTTGCCTGGCATGCAGCACAGCTCATGCCTGTAATAGTATATTTTTCCATCTATAATCCTTATTATCAGTTGCCATCGTCTGATTCTGAGGTATCCCAGAGGTTTGCAGGATCTGCTGAAACAATCCTCGTTACAGGAGCATCCTTTGCTTCTGTAGCAATTCCTCTTATCGCAGGCACAGAAGAAGACTTATAATTGTTGTAGGTATCTGTGAATATTTCAGGATAATCATCAAATTTCAGTTTGACTTTCTGCATTCCGACAGCGTAACTTCCCATTGCATAATCTTCAAAGTATACCCATATTCCGTCATAGTCTATTGTCCACTGAAGGTATCTTGCATTATCCTCAAGTCTTCGCGGGATATCCTTTAAGAGCCTTTCTCTGTCACCCGGACAGTTCTTAAAATATTCAGAAAGGTCCTCATTTTGTGTTTCCAATTCATTTACTATGATATTTGGAAGACCGTCCACTGTCTTTAACACCTCGCTAAAGGAAATCTCTTTTCCTGTCTGCGGGTCAAAATTGTAGCCAACAAAGCCGCCAAAGCCATGTGCTCCCGCTAAATAGGTGTAGTCCTGAATTTCAAAGGAGAATACTCTTCCGTCTGCCCTCACCGGATCAAAGTACTGATCACTCTCATAGCTTAGCCTGGCGCCGTCTTTAAACATCTCCCTTATTTCACTCTGGTTTTCTTTAAAGAAATTAAGGAGGTATTCTTCACTCTTATCACTGAATCTGTCCAAAGCTTTAACAAGAGCGGGATAGTTCCTTTTTACAAGGTCATTTATTTCAATAGTGTAGTAGTTTCCAAGAGCAAATTCTTCATCATCTTCAACATAGCTGTATGGATGGCTTTTGTAGCTGAATGGGATGCCCCCATCCAGGTCGTATTCTGATGAAGGCTTGGCAGATGCAGCATCATCGGTGGTGTCTGAAGTAAGAAATACACTTCTTTGCGGCGTCCTTCCGCTTATCTGGAAAACATCCCAAACAAGCTCATCTCTGCCTGCACTGGTTCTTATAACAAGATTATCTACCGGCATCCCCTCCGGAACAGTGACAGCAAAAGCACTGATATCGGTTTTTTCTGTGACATAAAACTCACCGCCGTCAGCATAGTCCTGCATTCCCAAAGGTCCCAAATATATCTTTTCCCTGTCCTTAAGAGAAATGACTGCAACTTTATCAAGTGCCCCTTCCTTGTAGGTTCGGATATATGGGATGTGATTACTAATACATGCGGGAGGATTTACCATAATAAAAGCGGCTGCATTTTCCGGAGCCATTTCAATAAAGCTGTTCCACTCCCTGTTTCTTCTGCTTACAAGGTACTCAAAATATGCAAACATCTCTTTGTCGACGTTCTCAAATTCAAACCGTCCGGTTAATTCCTTATCCTTATTGTTCTCAAACACCGAATACTGCGCTTCAACATAGTCACCATCCAGTGAAAGATCAAAGATCTCGCCTTCCGGTACGCTTGCAATGTAATTTCCCCAGATGTCATATATCCCGTCATAATTTGAATAAACTGCCGTTGAAAGATCATCACCCTTCCAAACAAGGTTCGAACCCTCTATGGTAAGCTCAACCCATCCGGATATGGTGTTAAAGAACAGATACTGTCCGATATGCGGATTTACGTGACAATCCAGAATTATCCAGTTTCCAACCTTGACGCAGTCCATTATTGCTGTTGCAGCACATCCAAAATCTTCAAGCTTGAAGGTACAGTTGTTGTATTTGAAGACCCTTCCGTCATCTGAGACAGAAAATTCAGGATCCAGATCCTTCATATCATAAATGTCATATAAAGCTCTTTCAACCTCGGTCAGGCTGATTATCCTTCCGTTTTCGTCAGTTTCAACGCTGTACATCTCAAACGGATACTCATCATAGATTGTTTGCTCATGAACAAGGCGTGAAAGATCAAGGCTGCTATCATAGCTGTAGAAGCGCACTCCCACGTCATTTGACATTCTGAACCTGGCACCCAAAAAGTGTCTGTCGCTGTAGTCCTCATATTCTTCACTCTCAAGAGGGGTCATATCCTGAAAATATAGTCCGTCACCTTCAGACCGCCATGCAAAGCCATAAAATTTCCGGTTCTTTGCAGGCTGCAGCTCATCTGCTCTGTCATTTTTTCTGGTAAAGAGCCATTTGATCTGAGGATTCATATCGTTCTCATTGTAGTATGGATTGAGAACATGCATGGAGATCCAGGTGTCACCGTTTCCAACCTCTTCCAGGTATAAACAGTCTGAACCTTTACCAGTCCCTATATAGAAATCTCCGCTGCTTATTGCACTTAGCCCGTTTGGTACATTCTCATTACCGGGAATGAATTTTTCGATGTTATTGAGCTTTAGACTGAATCCGTCCGGTCCCTGAGCATCAGAATTGTTCTTTTTAAAGGAAAGCTTTCCACTGCAGGAAGCATTGTCATAATCACGTACTAATGTAACCGTTCCATCCTCTGAAATGCTCAGACTTGCATATACCGAATCTGACTTCGGATAGATATATGACCAGTCACCTGCAAGATATCTGAGTATTTCTTTCTCGTCGGAAAAGCTTTGCCGGATCGGTTCAAATTCCTTGTCTGATGAATTATCCGGGCTGTCCTCATTTTCCTTAGCTTCCTTGTCAATCTGCCCATTGTCCGGCTTGCTGCCCTGATCATCCTCTTTATCTTCCGGATTAGTATTTCCCTCATCATTCCTGACGGCATTCTGAGTTGTCTCTGTATTCCGGGGCGAAGCACCGCCGCAGGAAGCAGTCCCCAAAACAACAAAAGCCGTAAGGCCGATACCGGCAATTCTGCGAAAAAGACTATTTCTCACGAGTTCCCCCTTTGCAGACAGTTTATAAAAATTTTATCAACACCTACTTATTTTATCATAAATATTTTAAAATTAAAAAACCTCTCCCAAATTATGGGAGAGGCATCGCTCGATATTATTTATTTAATCTTATTTGCAACCCTTAAATAGTCCTTCTGGAACTTCTCAATTCCCTGGTCTGTAAGAGGATGATGTACCATCTGCTCAATTACCTTGTAAGGAACGGTAGCGATATCAGCACCTGCAAGTGCGCAATCTGTAACATGCATAGGATTACGGATGCTTGCTGCGATTATCTCTGTCTCTATATCATGAAGCTTGAATATCTCAGATACCTCTGATATAAGATCTGTTCCGCGAACGCTGATGTCATCAAGTCTTCCAAGGAACGGACTTACAAATGCAGCACCTGCCCTTGCAGCAAGAAGAGCCTGGTTTGCAGTAAATATAAGAGTCATGTTAACCCTGATCCAATCCTGGGAAAGTACATGGCAGGCCTTAAGTCCCTCTGCTGTCATAGGAATCTTAACAACCATGTTCTTGTGAAGCTTTGCAATCTCTCTGCCCTCTGCGATCATGCCCTCAGCGTCTGTTGTTGTAGCCTTAACTTCTCCGCTTATAGGTCCGTCAACTATTGATGCTATCTCTTTAACTACGTCGTATACATCACGGCCTTCCTTTGCAATAAGGGAAGGATTTGTGGTAACTCCGCAGATAACTCCCATCTCGTTAGCTTTTCTGATCTCATCAATATTGGCTGTGTCTACGAAAAATTTCATCTTCTCTTCTCCTTTGTTGAATTATTTTTCCTGCCTCATGGCTCAATTCGATTTTATTTGTATGGGAACATTCTAGCACATATTTTAAAAAAATAAAGTATTATTTTGAAATTTGATAAAATATTTT
>JAILJR010000111.1 GCA_024694565.1 Butyrivibrio sp.
ATACTTTATACTGCAGTCTTTGTGGTCATCCAGTGTTGAAAGCATCCTGTCTTTATCAATAAATTCCAGTACTCTGTCGCAATCCTGTTCATTGACAACCTTTGGAATATTATTTGCAGAATCCAGAAAGAAATCGTCTCCGCAAAGAAGTCTTTGCCGGCAAAAGGCACATTCATGGACGAATATTGCTGGCTTTTGGAAAATTCCATATATTCACCTGTTTGTATCTCGATGTAATATATAGCTTCATAATCCTGCGCCATGGCTGACGCAATACGGTCATGTATGGCCTTTTCTTTTTTCTCACCCACTTCCACATAGCTGTGAACCAGGCATATAGCTAAAATGAGTCCTATTGTATAAGAGGGAAAATAAACATACATTATCTGGCAAATAAGGGCTGCTCCCAAAACAATGCTTGTCAGTGACATTGCCGTATATCTGAATTTTTGCTGGCCTTCGGTTCTATACGCAACACACAGCATATAAACACTTACTGCAAGGTAGAATACAATCTGAAGGATAAAAAAGATATGTCTTTCTGCTTCCGGAATATACTCAAAGACATCATTAAAGAGAAAATAAACTGATAAAACTGATTGAGAACAAGACAAAGCACGCCCAGAGCGAACATCGTCCATGCTCCAAAGAGCAGTATGTTGCTCCGGCGTCCGTTTTTATTCAGATAAGAGACTATGTACCGCGTCCATGTCAGCATGGTCAGGAGCATAAACAGAAAATAGAGGACTATAAACGGATATAAAATCGGAAACAGCTGTGGAACATCATGATGTTCATAGACAATGCCCCATATAATATCAGTAACAAAGTAACAGTTTGCAGCCAAAAGAAAATGCGTGTAGCGGAGCTTTACCTGCTTCTTAAAATCAATTCCCCTTGTACGAAAACGAAAATGTCTGATCAGCTCACTGTTCAGTATGCAATTCAGTACAAGCGACAACAGCCCTGCAGCCGAGTATAACATATTATTTTTTAGCCTCCATAAACATAAATTCAGGAATTACACACATTATATTTTACATCATTTTAATTAACCCATTTCAGTTTTTTTCTGTCCGGTAGGACGATTCTGTTTCCAGTCCACTGCTCTTTGCATGCTCAGTTACGAGGAATATGAATCTCTCAGTGATGAGCTTCCTGCGAACCTCTGAAATAACAAGAAACTCACCGTTGTCCTTCGCCACAATTGTACTGTGCTCCGGCTTCCAGAATTTAAGAAGCTCTGCCAGTTTATCCCTGTCTCCGGTAGTTTTGAAGCTGATCACAGTTGCCTCTTTGATGTTTTTCTTTTTGCTTTCACGTCTTAGTACCTTCAGATATTTTTCATTAAAAAAACCTGTCTTAGCATCTGCATAGCTAAGTCTCCGGAACATATAGTAGTCAGCAAACATAAGTCCGATGGCATATCCCATTCCATCGACCTGATACGGCAGTACAAAAGAAAAAAAGTCCCAGTGTGCACGAAAGCACAGTTGGTGTAAGTCTGATGTACTCCGGAACAATCTTTCTCTTCCTCTCCTCGATGAGGATAATATAAGACGCCCCGAAATAGAAACACCAAATAAGCTGCCCGGTTCTGTACATATAGAAAAATATTTGCTGGATATATATAGGTGCAGAATCGGGTATCGGTATGCAGCTTTCTAAAAATGTAATGAGTACGCCGATCCCAAACGGGATCATTACGATGGGATATCTCCTCCAAATGATGTCCTTGCTGTGATGCAGTGTATACTCCACAAAAAGAAGCCAGTGAACGGCCATCAACAGAGGAAACAATCCGATAAGAAAATTAAAAATGATGTCGAAGATATAAGCAGCAGGTATTTTCGAATAGTTGAGCAGCAATACACAGGAACCAATATAAGAAAGGCACAATAACAGGCAGAACACACACATGCGGAAAAAGAGTACCATCTCCGGCGACCTGTGCTTCCTGTGAAGGACCTGAACCATGAGTAAAACCGGAAGAGGCAGTGTAAGCGTATCCAGAATTATGTTAGTTATTAAAAGATTTATCAGTCTCTGATCCATATACTCTGTCCAAGCCTCCGCAAAGAAATAAATGGGACGGTGTACTAGTTATCCAGAAGTCCATCAAGTACCTCTTTGCGCCAAAACTTGGTCTGAAGTTCATTCCCGGACACATGTTTGCAGAGGTAATCTCCGAAGCAGAAGTCAGCCGGGATATCCTGCACACGCCCAAAGAGCTCTTTGCTGTCAATGCCTGAAAGGATGACCAGCTTGCCTAGCTGTCTCACCATGGCGCACCTGTTCCTTAATACAATATCAGCCTGCTTGTCATCGAGACCGGCGTAATGCCTTGAGACGTCAATGGTTATGCCGTCAAATCTGTCGATTATATCAGGATTCAGCCCCAGAAAGCCCGAGTCGTGATTTACCAGCATAAAATGAATACTCATCTCCCCGAAGGCATCAGCGATCACCCTTATCACATCCTGAGCCTGCATTACTATTGTGTCGCTTACATCAAATACGATGAGCGGTGATGATATCTCGTATTTTGCTACAAGCTCCTTTACCTTCTCCGTCAGCTCAGGCTTCAGGACCTGAACGGACATGATGTGGATCATTATTATGTTTATATCAATGCCACTGTTTGTTATGCCGTTCCTTACAAATTTGAA
This sequence comes from Butyrivibrio sp., assembly GCA_024694565.1. Lineage (GTDB taxonomy): Bacteria > Bacillota > Clostridia > Lachnospirales > Lachnospiraceae > Butyrivibrio. The sequence goes on from JAILJR010000111.1 coordinate 2,670, forward strand.
TACTGCCTCGATCACCCTGCTCTGAAGCACATCCACAAAGCCTGTTACTTCTGCAACAGACATGAATTCTTCAAAGCTCACCTCTCCGAGCTCGGAATCCCTCATCGTAAGCTGGGCCTCAGCCGATCTTACCTCAAGGTTTTCTTTGGAATAGACAGGCTGATACATCACTTTAAAGGAGTCACCGTTCATACCCCTGACGATAGCCTTTTCAACGTCAATACGGCGGAGCAAAAAGTTAAGGTCGCTTCCCCTTAGTATCATCTTCTCTTCCCCCTCAAGATCAGCCTCGAAGAGAAGAAGGATGTCATCCACCTCTCCCAGCTCATCCGGACACTTTGCGCAGAGAACCCTCACCTTGATAATTGTGGAAGTGTTACCAATCTCGAAGCTTTTCCCAAATCTGTCACTTATTGTTTCAAGCACCTGCGTGATCCTGTCGTCCGAAACATCCGGACATACCAAAAAGAAATTGCCGCCTGTGATCCTGTAGGCATCAAACATCATGTCAATGCCTCGAAGAAACTCAGCAATTTCCAGCATGATCTCGTCATAGCCGTCATAGCCCATGGTTCTTATGTAAATATCTGCATTGACAACCCTTATGCAGATCACATGGAAGCTCCTTCCAATCTCCAGATAAGTCTTAACATCGTGTACAAGTGCAACACGATTATTTATATGAGTCTTGTAATCCAGCCTGTACTCATCTCTCTCGATCATAATCATTATGCCCATGAGCCCCAGGGATTCTCCCAGAAGCTCACAGACTATATCGGGAAATACTCCCTGAATAATGGCTCCCGATATGGCAAGCCCAAGGAAATACGCAACTGCAGCCTTGTATATCCTGCTTATATTCCTCCAGTACATAGCAAGATAATATATGCATATCACCAGGTAAATACCCGTGAGCAGGTACGTCAGCATGATTCCGATTCCCCTGTGATACACAAGTCCGTCGTCTATGGTAAAAAAGAAATGTGTAACAGGATTTGTCAAAAGAACCGCTGCAAGAAGCGCAAACGGTCCTATAATACCAAGAATGCGGTATCTGCTGAACCTGTAATAGATATCCACTACAATTGCCACGTACAAAAAGAAGATCGGGATGAAGGCAAGTCTTGAAAAGACATATGAAGTCTCACAGATATGAGCTATTATCAGCTTTGCCCTGAAGGAAAGATCACTTTTAAGAACAAGCGTGGAAAATATCCCAATAACAGAGTCATAAAGCGTAATCGAAAGAAGCGTCAAAAACAGACGGCTGCGCAATTTCTTTCTTGTATATTTGCGCATTACAGCCGTATAAAAAATACTTGTTATACTGATAAGTATCGCCGCGATCCTGAAGGACAGGCCTCCAATGGCGTTTTGCTCCATCATGGATTATTTCCTCTGCTTAAAAAAGTTGTCCAGTGTTGCCAGAAGTCTGTCCTTGGAAATACTCTTCAGAAGGTAATCCGCAGGCTTTAGGGAAATTACATTGGTCACACTGTCCCTGTCATTTTTACCTGTCAGGAACATGACCGGAGTAGAATTGGAAAAAGACTCACTCCTTAGCATCTCAAGAACCTTAGGTCCGTCAAGAACAGGCATGTCGTAATCAAGCAGTATGAGGTCTGCCTTGTTGGTCGCAAGCCACGCTACCGCCTGTGTCCCGGAATTTGCCATGCCGACTCTGTAGGTGTCCTTGAGCCACTCTCTGATCATCTGCAGAAAAGTCAGGTCATCATCCACCACAAGAATGCACTTTCTCCTCTGCTGCTCATATTCATCATCAGTTGCTATCATGACCTTGTCCAGAAGATCACCCATGTCAAGAGGACGTGTCACCTCAAAGGCAAGGTCCTCCTTGGGAATATAGCGATGCACGAGGTCAAAGGCATTCTTTTCACCAATGATCATCATTACCATATTGCCTTCCTGCAGCAGATCCTTGAAATAAACCAGAGCTTCCCTGTGCTCATCAAATTCCTGATCGGCATATAGCAGTATAAGGTTTGCATTATTCTTCTTGGTGCTGATATCTGCAATGTTGTATGTGGAATCCGCCACCTCAAACCCTGCATTGGATATGGTATTCTTTATGGCATTGACCATAAATGTTTGCTCGCTTCTGACAATTAATACTTTTTTTCTCCTGAACATCTTCACACCTCTATATATCCGGTCCTAATGGAGCCCCTTGCGGTGGATCCCTTAGGACGATCTGTAATTTTTTATTTCCTTAATATTTCCCTGATTATGCGTTACTTCCTGCTGCAATTTACAAGGCCTGTTTCATACCATATTCAGCCCGTCATTAGCCACATTTATTATCTCTTCCCAGGAGAGCTTGTATGACAGATTCGTTATCTTCCTTATATTCCTCTCATGTACCTCCGGAAGCCTGTATGTCTTCAGGGAATCGAGGATAAAGGAAAGCGTGTCATAATCCAGGGTTCTGCTAACTTCTATTATACTCTGATATGCGTCCTTTAGCTGTGCTGAAGTAATATCATTTTTCTCTTTTTCTGCATCTGACCCGTCAGAGTCTGCCTTCTCCTCTTCCTCACGTATTACCGGCACCTCAGACAGGGAATATCTGACTATTGAGTAAAGATTCATAAGCTCTGTCTGACGGTTCTTAATAGTCTCAATATCGTTCTCATTTCCTGCTCTTTCCAACCGCTCTGCCAGCTTTGAAAGCTCTTTTGCACCTATTGTCCTGCTGGTGCTCTTAAGTGAATGAACGAAGCTTGTATAATCCTTCCAGTTCTCGTCCTCAAAGGCAGTCACGATGTTATTCTCATTCATGTCACAGGATTCATAAAATACTTTGAGAATGCTTACATAGCTGTCTATGCTGCCGCAGTTCCTAAGCCCCTCATCAGCATCTATCATATCCATTGAGTCAAGCCACCCGGGCCGCTCACCCGTATCTGCTTCGACGCCCGTATCTGAATGAGTCTCTTCATCACTTGTAAGATTTATCTTCTCTTTAGGAAGATATTTAATAAGGGTCTCCTCCAGCTTGCTGCTCTCAACAGGTTTGGAGAGATAATCATCAAAGCCCTCTCTGATGAAATTCTCCCTCGCTCCTGAAATGGCATTGGCCGTAAGGACGACAACAGGTGTATGCCTGTTGGGGCTGTCCGTATCCTTGTTCATCTCCTTAAGAGTTTCGATCCCGTCCATTCCCGGCATACGATAGTCAAGGAATATGAGATCATAAGGCTTCTCATGCTGCTTCTGAAGGCATTCAAGTCCGCTCCTGGCGCTCTCGACCCTGACCAGAGTAGGCTTTAAAAGCTCTCGTATGACTACATGATTCATAGGGGTGTCATCCACTACAAGAATAAGTGCATCCGGAGCCGTAAGCTTCTCCCTGTACTTCTTGTGCGCCTTTGAAGAAGAAGCTATCCTGCTCTTGAAATCTCCTATCGGAGAGTCGGAAACTATCCCCTGCGGCAGAAGCATCGTAAAGGTCGAGCCCTTACCGTACTCACTGTCGACGGTTATGCTGCCTCCCATCAGGTCAAGAAGCGAGCTTGTAATGGCAAGACCAAGACCGCTTCCCTCGACTGTTTTGTTCTTGTCGATATCGAGCCTCTTGAACTTCTCAAAAAGGTGTACCTTGTCCTCATCCCTTATACCCATTCCGGTGTCCGATACATCGATCTTGAGAGTTATCCTGTCATCGAAATCCCTGATGCCGCTGACCTTCAGTGTTACCGTGCCGTCAGTTGTGTACTTGATCGCATTGTTTAGAATATTGACTATGATCTGGCGCAGCCGCATCTCATCGCCGTGCATGCTGTCAGGAAGGGTCTCATCGATGTCAAATATAAGCTCAAGAGCCTTCTGGTCTGCCTTGATCCGGATCATGTTGTAAATATCATTGAGCACAGAGCTGAAGTCATAGTCGACCTCGCTGATCTCCATGCTTCCCGCTTCAATCTTGGAAAAGTCAAGGATGTCATTTATCAGGGACAAAAGAGTTCTGCCCGCTCCTTCGATATTCTGAGCATACTCCAGAATCTTCTCGTCCTTACACTCCCTGAGAATAACCTCATTCATACCCAGAACGGCATTTATGGGGGTTCTTATCTCATGTGACATATTTGCAAGGAAATTGGTCTTTGCGTCATTCGCAGCCTTTGCTCTTCTCTCCTCCATCCGTGCCATCTCTGTTGCCCGCAGGATTGCAATAAACTCGTTTCTGCTGACTGCCTCTGAGAAAAAGGCTCCCTTGAGGTAATCCGCCTTTACAGGGGAAATGCTGTCAAAGAGCTCCTGACTGTCAACCTTGTCGATAACGATCTTCTTGCCCATCTGATTCATCATCTTGAGTCTGTTCTCAAGAATTATCCTCCTCTGGGACATGGCATCAGCTTCACCGATCATGGACGCATCCATGATGACACCCTCAAATACCATTGAGGAAACTGACCGCATGTTAAAGAATCCGGTTCCGTATTCTCCCATATAGAACCTGATCCCATCCCCTGAAAGCTGGGACATCATTACGCCAAGCACATCCTGCTCTGTGGAAACAGAGGTCTCGCTTATATCAAATACTATCTGGTTTGGCCTTACACCGTATTTTTTCATCAGTTCTCTGACGTGGCCGACAAAATCGGACTTAATCAGCTGCACCGCCGAGACACTTATCTCAATAAATTCAAGTCCCATCTCCTCTGCAATCCCGCCGCCAAGGAAATAAAACGCCTGGTCTATGGTGTACCAGCCAAGCTCCTCAATAAGTCCAGTCTGCTCTGCAACGGGCATAAACTCAGAGGGCGCAATATTGCCGAGCTCATCATCGGAAAATGTAAGAATTGCACTGGCTCCGCATATTGCCAGATCCTCCATGGTATAGATAGGTTCAAAACATACATTGAAGTTAATACCGGTTTTGCCTCTTTTAACAGCGCTCTCAACATCTGCCCTTCTGAGGATGAAGTCAAGGTCAGAACCGGAAAGAACATCTACACTTTCTCCTTCTATTGATGAATCCGTCAGGAAGTACAGATGGTCAAGGCTCACAAACTGGTCCGGACAGCTTGCCATAAGGACGTGTGACTTCATCACGACTTTATTATCTCCCACTATCCACTCCCGGCAGAGTCTTTCAAATATGCGGTAAGCTGCAGAATCAGCTGCTTCTTTTTTTATGTCCGGGCATACAACCAGAAGGCAGTCATGGCTTGCCCTGTATACATCAAAGCTGTTGCTCAGTGATGTTATGAAGCTCACAACCTGGGCAAGAATGTTCTCATAAGTCTCGTACCCTGTGATCTTTCTGTAAACATCAGCGTTTATTATCCTGATGCATATGGTAAAGAAATTCCTCTTATACCTGTAATACCCCGTCACATCCTGGGTGAAGGCATTCCTGTTGTATGCCTTTGTCGGCATGTCGAGCCTGTCATCATCATTCTCGATAACTATCATTATACCTATAAGTCCGATAGCCTCGCACATAAGCTCAACTTTTATGTCGATGAAAAACATCTGGATCAGAGTGCCGCTTATAATGATTACAAAGAAATAGATAAGCGCCACCTTTTTCAGAACTGTAAGACTGCTCCAGTACATAAAAAGTGCCACAATTGCAAAAAGCAGATAAAACGCCGCCTCGAGGTAGGCAACATACACACCCGGTCCCCTGTGATAGGTAAGATTCGCATCATAGCTGTAAACCAGATGTGTCAGTGGATTGGTAAGAATAAGAAGCTCAAGAAAATAGAACGGAAGGACCAGATTAAACCTGACCTTTTTTGAAAACCTGTAGGAGACATTGCACACAAGAATAATGTACAGCGCAAAGAATGGCGCGATTGCAAAATGCGTAAGGAAATATATAAACTGAAGTACATTAAAAAGAATGAGCTTACTCCCATAAGCAAGCCCACTTACCGGCAGAAACTGTCCTGCTATAACCGTGAGTGAATCTACGATCACAATTATTATGAATGAGATAAAAAGCTTATTCTTTAATCTCCTGAACCTGCCCATAAGCAATGTGTAAAAGAGGCAGGTCACTGCAATTATGGTTGCTGCGAGATTAAAGGTCACGATCCCTAATCCACTGGCATCAATCATAAAAAACCTCAATGCATCGATGACTGTTGCGTTGTCTTTACCGTCAGGGACTGTTTAAAATTTTTTCAAACAGCTCCTAAGGCAAGGCACTGCCCGTTAATGGTAAAGACAACACGAAAGGGAATTGCACCCTCACAATCCCTGTCCTCTTCAGGCAGGTATAAGGTCACGATACCATCTAAGCGCACCAAGATATGCTGAGTAAACATCATTAATATCTATATTTTCAAGTACAAGAATTCTTGAGACCTCTGTCCAGTCCGCATCCTCATACCTCTTAATAAAATCCAGAACCTTGGCAAATTCACCCTTATCTTCAAGAAGCGCTTCCCTGACCTTCTTGGAAACCTGCACCATCTTAAGAGCCTCATCCATAGGCTTCTCGAGCATGATATCAAGAGCTGAGAACAATCCCATGATAAACAGTTCGGGAGCCTGCATGCCGAATTCGAAGTACTTGGCCATATTCTCTGCAAATTTTGCACGGAGCATAACCAGTCTTATTATCTCACTTGGCTTATCTGCACAGAGTTCCTTTGCCACTGCAGTATTGATCCACCTCTTCAGCTCCTTCTGTCCAAGCATGGCAGCGGCGTGACGAATGGATGTGATATCAGAGTTGAGTGCCATTTTGTTAACCATCTCAAGAAGTGAGATTACAAGCGCCGGGTCCTTTCCTATTACATCTGCTGCATCAGTCAGATCAAAGTCGGGTGCATTGACGACATTTAAGAGCTCTATGTAGTTGACCTTCAGAGGGCTTACCTCGGTGTCTGACCCCTGGATAGGCATTCTGAAGAAGCTTCCCTCATACAGATCAAAGCCGCCTACGCTGACAAGATTATCGTACTGTTCCTTGGTATCCACATTTACAGCGCAGAGCTTAATATTCGGATACTGTCTGCTGAAATAATATGCAGCCTTTGTTATGTCAATCTTGGAATGATCAAGCAGAATATACTCGCAGCGCCGAAGTATTTCCTTATACACCTCAAACTGGGAGATAGGAATCTTCCTGATTGCCAGCTTGTATCCCTGCTCCTTGAGCTCCTTCACCCTCTTTATAAAGTTTTCCTCGGGCAAAATGGTATTGTCCATGAGAAGCACTACCTTATTGGCAGGGACAGTGCACTGAAGTGATATTTCTGCAAATAAAGAAAACTGATTTACCGGTACAAAAACCTCTTTGCCGCCGGAGAGTGTAGCAACGCCCATACTGCTGACAACCTCAAGCTCGGGGACCATCCCCGCTCCATCAAATCTGGCACCTGCCATCAGGCTGGGGTTTAAGAAAAAGTTCTCTTTTCGCGCAAAAACGGAATATGCGCAAACGCTCATTTTATCATCAAAAAGGGGTATCAACGTAGCCAGCATAAATGTCTCCTTTCCTCAGTAAACCAGAAAATATCCCGCTAACTATATTGTACCTCTTTCATATGATTAAACAAATTATTTTTTTATAAAATTCCGACACTTACGAGCCAGGCAGTCTAATAAATGAACAAAGTCGGATATCGAGCTTGCTCGAATATCCGGCTTTGTTCATTTATTAGACTATTCGGCGACAAGACGAAACGAGGAAA
>JAILJR010000116.1 GCA_024694565.1 Butyrivibrio sp.
AACTGTGTCTCTGAATCCAGAAACCTGTACCTGTTTTTTATCGAAATGAATATCAGCAGCACTGCAATACTGTTAAAGAGCGAGTCCACGTTGAACCCCGTTATCACTGTAAGGATAGTTCCAATGAGCCACGGCACCACAAAGATATCAATCCTCATGAACAGTGGCTGCTTCATCTCACTGTGAAAGGTCTTCACTATAAGATATGCATAAAGAATAAAGCAGAAGCTAAGGGCAAAGCTGGCTATGTTGTAGATATCCTGCAGATAGAACGCAAACGGCTTTTTTCCGCCCATAGCATAGTTTCGTACCGCGTCCATCTCCATCCTCAGCAGTATATACTGTGCTGCATAAAGTACTGCCAGAATCAGAAACGGGATAAAAGCGTACTTATACTTTCTCTTTAATCTCGCAACGCTCCTGTTGACAAAATAATCAATAAATATAAGCCATAACAGCGGGATCAAAAATTGCAGGATCTGGATCAATGCAAACACCACCCCATAAGGCACAACCAGTCTTCTCATCCCGTTGTTGAACAAATCAGGTACCAGCACAAGCACGATCAGTATGAGCCTTATAAGGCTGACATTGCACAGCCACATAAACAGTGAGTCCTCTGTGCGCTTTTCACATCTTCGATCCATGAGCTTTCGCATGCCGATAAACACATATGCCAGGATCAGCGCTTCGCCTATATACAATGCAAGGTTAATCGCAACCCTGCCACCCTCTGGCACCATTAATGTAAGATTATTAATCCACATGATCAGCTCTCCTCCCTCTCTCCGGCATTCACGGCCCGTCCCCTTGCCTCAGGAAAAAGATATTGTGCCAGCTTTCTTGTCCTGTCCTCGTGTCTTCTGACAATAATACTTGAGTCCTTCTCATATTTTTGCGATGCCGCAAGTGTCGCATATCTCAGCATATTGAGAATATTCCTTTTGCTGTCAACACCGGATGCAAAGAGAAGGACCGGCATGACTGACCCGTCAGGGAGCATATGCACCAGAAAGAAGCCTGTAGCACACTCTCCGTCCACAAAGGCACAGGACACATCCTCGTCGTACCATTCCTTGGGAAGAAGTGCCAGATCTTCACAAATGCCCGTAACTCCACTAAACAGACAGTTCGATATCCCCTGACGAAACTGCAAAAGCTCCATTTTCGAGAGCGGCGTGATATCCTTTGGAAATTTCTTTGACATAAGAGCTCTGTTAGATGTAATATCTGAGAGCTTCACGCATATATCCATGCCCTCCCGCTTCTCAATCTTAAATCCGTTTTCCTTAAAAAACTCCACGATCTCATCCGGAAGATCGGCCAGCTCAAAAAAATGACCTTGACATCCTCTTCCCTGATCCTGCCCTCATATTCCAAAAGCATCTCATTCGCAACGTAATTATCCTTCGCCTCAAAGAACATAAGCTCAGATTTCACGTCGTCGATGCTGTCCACATCGCAAAGTCTGTAGACCAGCGCACCCTCTGCCTCATCCCTGTCATCACAATAGGCCATTGCGCTGAAATACTCCCGCTCAATATTCTCCGCCATATTTTTTCCAAGTATATCCACATACTCATCCAGGCACCTGTCATCCATATAATTGATATAGCCCATACCAAGCTCCAATCTATCAGGAACCGTGTAAAAATAAGCCACGTTTATCGACTCATTTTTCACAGCTTCCAATTTATAGTCAGATATGAATCCACTATATATTTTCCCATTCCCTATAACGAATTTCAAATTAAAAATATTTTATAATTTGTTTTTCTCTTTACCATTAAAATACGACAATAAAAAGGACAGAAGTACTATTCAATCACTTCTATCCTTCTTCATCATGAATTTATGACTTCTTGCGGGCATCGACGACTGATGACAACGCGGCAGCTGGGAAAACTATCGGTGGATTTGTACCAATTATTTATTATTTGGTGTACTAGGATATAACTCCCAGAAGAAGGATGATTATGGCTCCAATGATAAGCCACATACTCGGGGCCATATAAACTGTCTGTGCCATTATTCGATATCCTCCTCTATGAATGTACTTCGCTTTAAAGATACCTGATACACATCATCGTGATATCATCAAACTGAACGTTATCGTCCATGAAGTTCACTATCTCATCCCTTACGCCTTCTACGATCTCCTGTGCCGGGCGGTCCCTGTACTTGTTGAGAGCCATAACCATCCTCTCCTCGCCGAACAGCTCCTCATCCTTATTGTTGGCGTCAGTCACACCGTCGGTATAGATAAAGAACACGTCTCCCTTCTCAAGAACCACATCCTCAGCGCTGAATGATAACCCGGGATAGGCTGCAAGAGGCGGTGAATGAGGAACCTTCATCAGCGTAAATCCGTCCTCTCTATTTTTGCTGTTGCCTACCCTGTATATTGCAGGATACTCATGCCCGGCATTTGCGCAGGAGAGCTTACCGGTTGACAGCTCAAGGATACCCATCCATACTGTCACAAACATTCCTATCGGACTCTTGCTGCTGAGCCTGTCATTGATCACGTTAAAAAGATCCTTCGGGTGACGCAGACTCCCTTCCGCCATGGACAGAGTCTGTATCATGGTCTGGGTCTGCATCATATACATCGCTGCTGAAATTCCTTTATCCGAGACATCTGCTATGACAAGTGCAAGGTGATCTTCGTCAATTTTGTAGTAGTCATAAAAGTCGCCGCTCACGTCCAGCGCCGGTTTCATATAGGCATAGAGGTCAAATACATTTTTGCCCTCAAAGACCGGAACGGCTCCCGGCAGTGCCTGCTGCTGAATGCTCGAGGCGAGAGAAAGCGCTGCACTGACTGCTGCTTTTTCATTTGCCAGGGTATATATCTCTTTGATATGCCGGTCCACTTCTTTTGTCAGATCCGTAATATCATTTGAGAGTGAACCGACTTCATCATTTCTCCTATTGATGGACTTAAGCCCCTTTTCAACCAGCGAACTGTCCTTATTGGTTGCAAATTCCCTCGCATGTTCCCTGAGGTTTCTGACAGGAACGAAAAATGTGATCTCCAGAAATATCAGCAGAAAAATGTCTGCAAAAATCATGTACAGGAGTATTCTCCTGCCGAACCTAAAGATCCGCTTAAGCAGATTAGTCTTTGTCTCCGACCAGGGATACTGGACACCTGTAATGGCTTTTGAACTGCCATTAATAGTAATGGGCCAGGCGGCATATAAATATTCAATTCCGTCTGTCGAAGAAGTTACACGCTCCGTAGTATCCGGCACTTCGCCTGTATCGATCATCCTTGATATGATCGGGTGCTTCGAGAGGGTAAGTGGTATTATCCTGCCAAGTGCAGCTTCTCTGCCCTCTTCGGGATCACTCCCAAAATATACAAAAGCTTTATCATCTCCGATGTATTTAAAGATTGCATACTTCACATTTCTTTCATTTGTTTCCTTATGATACCCGCAGACAAGCTCGATTGTACTTTCAACAAACATATATAAAGACTCTGCCAGCAGCAGCTGACTTTCAGGGTCCATTTTCTCAAAGTATTCAGGAGTAATATGCGTCTGATTGTCCACGAAATCCTGCCATATTTCATTATGGTTTTCCCTCCATTCCTCCGCTTTCTCAGTGTCCCCGGCTTCATCCATTGTCAGAAAGTCCATACTTTCATAATTAGCTTCCCAGTAATCACAAATCCATTCCGTAGCTTCTTCATTACTGCCAATCTGAGTAACAAGTATGGAAATTTGCTCCGTAAGGTCAAGCGCGTTCTTCTTCTCTTCGTTCATAACCTGAAAATAGGTATCGATCGTTCCTATGACTATGGACATGCTCAGGACCACGAACACTAATATTCCGGCCTTGAACAGAAGGCTATTATAAAACCTTATATGGTTAGTAGTTTTCATTTTCCCCTTATTTTCTAAACGTATTTTTTTGCCCACTCTGCTTTCCGGGATACTTTGACCTTGTTCCCGATTTTCTATGTTCTGAAGGTACCCCGGAATTTCACAAAAGACATTGTGGTGAGTGGGGCATAAAGTTTATTGCTGTTGACGCCTCAGGAATTCCTTGTCCATATCGAAAAAGCCGGGATATTTCTTTTCCCACTCCTCATCAAAATCGTACTGTATGTCGTCTGAGCTTTTATCCTCATCCTCCTGCCTCACCGTCTCCGGAAACCCCCAGTGCAGTGAAGCTTCCTTCAATTATACCATAGTATTCCTCCGCTGATAAAAACGGAAGATAGGTAGCAATATTCTGTTCTGTGATCAATTCGGTCATCGTCTGCTGAGCCTCCTCTTTAAACGTCAGTTTATTATTTCTTTTGAATTTCTAATTACCATTATAACCGCTTCAATCTGCAACACATTCTTAATATTTTCTTAAGTGTGAGTAAACTGCGCATAAAGGGGGATTGGGAACAACGGACGAAGTATCCGTTTTGCATCAAATATATGTTTCATTCTGAAACAGTGGGTTGAAAAATGCGTTTGATTTTGCGATAATTCATATGTGGATTTGTGTAAACTGATATTGCAAGGTTGATTATGAAACCTATGGACTGCGCTGGTTTAGTAATAAGGTACGACGATTGAGGACATCAACACAGTTGGATGAATTGACATTTCGGGTCTGAAGCTTTGTGAAGGTGTTGTACCTGCGTTTTTAAACTGAACGGTCATGGAGAGTAGTGAATGAGTAAAATCGCAATTGCATATTATAGTCGTCATCACGGGAACACGAAGAAGCTGCTGGATGCAATTAAGGAATCTGATCCTTCGGTTGTTCTTATTGATGTCACAGAGAAACATGAGGTTGATCTGACCAAATTCGATATCATCGGGTTCGCTTCGGGGATTTATTTTGGAAAGTTTTCGGAGAATGTAGTCACTTTTGCAAGGATAAACCTTCCTCCACAAAAGAAAGTGTTCTGTATTTCTACTGCAGGAAATCCTACAAGCAGAGATTTTGATGAGATTAAATCGGTAATTGATGAGAAATTCTGCAACAGCCTTGGCAGTTTCCAGTGCCCTGGCTTTGATACCTTTGGACCTTTTAAGCTCATCGGTGGCATAAAGAAAGGTCATCCCACAGATGATGAAGTTCAGGACGGCGTTGATTTTTACCGCAGAAATGTAAAGAACAGATAATCAGACAGATGTCTGTAAGTCAGATATTGCAGGTGAAAAAACGCCTGTAACAGATGATGTAATCACTAAATCAGCTTTTAACCAAACCCTTTTTTCTTTAAGTATCCTTTATCCCTGAAATTGCCGGGCGCTATTATATAGTACCCGGCAATTTCCCCTTTTGAGAGCAGAATATCATATTGAGATGCAAGCAAAGGCGAAAACGTTCCCGAAATATTGTATAATAAGCAAAGCCATAGCTTGACAGGCGGATTTTATCGGTTAGCTCATAACGCAGCTGGACGGGCGGGCTTTTGACGGTTTGCTCATAACACTGCTGGACGGGCTTTTATCGGTTTGCTCATAACACTGCCGGACGGGCGGGCTTTTGGCGGTTGTTTCATAAAACACAAGGAGTGTGAAATGGGAATTACTTTTGGTGAGAAACTTAAGAATTTGAGAACGGAAGCGAATCTTTCCCAGCAGCAGCTGGCAGACCTCATGTATGTGAACAGGTCAAGTGTTGCCAACTGGGAGAGTGGGCGCAGGGTCCCTGACCTTGTTATTTTGTCGCGCCTTGCAAGGATACTCGGAGTTGATGCCTCTGTGCTCTCCAACTCAGCGGATATTGATGAGTTCTCGCCGGAGGTGATAATTGTTGATGATGAGTCAATCCTTTTGCAAGGGGCAATCCCCATTCTTTCAAATGCCATCCCCAGTGCCACTATTACCGGCTTTACAAAGTCTTCGGAAGCACTTGAGTACGCGCGCAAAAACAGAATAGCAATTGCATTCCTTGATATTGAGCTTGGAAGGACGAGCGGACTCGAGCTTTGCGATGCCCTGATTGATGACTCTCCTGACTATGGCGCCCTTCTTTTTATCTCCCGGAACAAGCTCACCAAAAAAGTAGGAAAACTCCCTGTAGAAGCTGATATATCCCTGCCTGGTCACCTGATCCAGAGCAAGGAAATTTCTCTGGATATTCCTTATCATGTCGTCGATATATGCAAATCCTGCATATGCGAGAACATGATAAAAATCACGGTCAATCTGGTTATATCTATCTGTCTGCTCCTTCACAAAAGCACCTACAGAGTTTATCCAGTCTGCCTTTGTTGAGATCCCGCACAGACTTCTTACGCCAAAGAGTGCCGTATTGATGCCGGCTATTGAATCTCTTATGACATCGGACAGGTCAGCTATCAGACAATCCATGGTACTGCGTCCATCCTGTCCAATCGTTTCGATCATTCCAAGGATCCGCTTATATTCTGCAATATTCATGATCACTCCAATGCCCTTTTAAATGTCTTTGCGATTGTTGTACAAATCTCAAATTACTAAAAAAGCGGGACGGTAAAAACCTCCCCGCTCATATGCATCTGTTTAACAGTTCAACATGCCTTATCACATTAAAGACGAGTCGACTGCTCACAAGGACCTCTCAGCAGCTTGTGCAATATGCACAGCAGGAGCTGGCCAGCCGGGCTTTGCAGGTCGACTCATTAAGATAATTTTACCACCTAACGTTTTTTGAGTTCAATAAAAACAATAACCCGATTGTATAAAATTTATAGGATTTTTATACAATCGGGTTATGTTTATATTAATTATTTACAATCGTTATTGAGGCGGATTGTTGACTGTGATCAGAACCTTGGTTATCCTGTTCCCTTTGACTGCCCTTGCAGTAAGAATGATGCCGTTATCCAGCGTAACACTCTCACCGTATCTTGGCAGGCGGTCAAGAGCCTCTATCATAAGGCCTCCTATGGAATCATAGTCCTCGGAGTCAAGGCCGGTTCCCAGTTCGTCATTGATATCATTGAGCTTCATATTGCCCTCGACAAGGAACCTCTTGCCGCCAACATTTTTTATCAGATTTATCTCATCCGAGTCATACTCATCACGGATCTCTCCTACAATCTCCTCAAGCAGATCCTCCAGTGTGATCATGCCGACCGTTGCTCCGTACTCGGAGAGAACAAAAGCCACATTCTGCGACTTCTCCCTCATCTCAACAAGCAGGTCCGCTGTCTTCTTGAATTCATAGGTATAATAGGCCTTCCTCAGATGATCCCTGATCCTGAAGTTCTCTTTATCCTCTAAGAGAATAAGATCCTTGACATTGATAAGGCCGATAATATTGTCCAGTTCATTCCCGTCATAAACAGGAATCCTGGTATACATATCCTCCTTGAAGATCTTCATCACTCCGCTGTAATCAGCCTGGGAGCTGACACAGGACATGTCAATCCTGGGAATCATGATATCCTTGGCGACTGTGTCCGAGAACTCGAATACGTTGTAGATGATCTCTTTTTCTCCGCTCTCGATAACACCGTCCTCGTGGCTTACATCTACGTAGGTCTTAAGCTCACTCTCGGTCATTGCCTGTCTGTTTTCTGTATCAACCCGAAGGAGCTTCAGGATAAGAGTTGCGATACCGTTTATCACAAAGCTGAACGGTCTCATCAGGGCCATAAGTACTATAATGGTACCTGCATACCACAATGAGATTTTTTCTGAGGAAGCTGTCGCAATAGTCTTGGGAACTATCTCGCCAAAAATAAGAACGACAAGCGTAAGTACACCTGTGCCAAGACCAATGGCAAAGCTCCCGAACAGGTCCGTCACAAAAACGGTCATCAGCGCTGACGCACTTAGGTTTACAATATTATTTCCTATCAGTATTGCAGAAAGCATCTTCTGGGTGTCCTCGCAGATACCCAGAACCATTTTTGCCCTCTTATTTCCTTCATCCGCCAGAGTCTTCATCTTTACCCTGTTCACGGTCATAAATGCAGTTTCAGCTGATGAAAAAAAGGCTGATAAAAGTACAAGTATAATGAGTATAACTGCCCTTAAAATATGGGTGTTCATAGTTTTCCTTCAATATGGACAAAATTTTATTATTCCAGTGGCTTTAAGTAGAAGTCCTTAAAATCTGCATATCCCTGATCAGTCAGCTGCTGCTTCTGGAACTTCTTGTTCTTGTTCATCCTTACTACAAGAACCTGCTCGCCTACAGCCCTGAGACTCTGAGCTTCCTTAATGATCTCTGAGAGTTTTTCACCTTTTATGCCCTTCTCAATGAGAAAGGCTGTCTTTTTCCTCTCACCGGGAATCCTAAAGCCCTCATCCATCATTATCATTATGATGCGCTCAAAGCCGATGGAAAAACCACATGCAGGTGTATCCTGTCCAAGGAATTTGCCGACCATCCTGTCATAACGTCCGCCGCCGCCGCAGCTTCCGCCGTACTGAGGCATTGCAACCTCAAATATTGTGCCTGTATAATACGACATTCCCCTTACAAGAGTCGGATCAAACTCGATATCAAACTGAGCTGTCTTTGTGTTCTCCACGGAAGTGATGATATCTGAAAGACTTTCCTTAACCTCAGGAGCAAGAAAATCTCCGATCATGTCCGCGATCACTGAAAGTCCCTCAAGCTTGTCTTTACCCTCAGCGGCCTTAAACAGCTCAAGGTACTTCGATATGGAGTCCTTTCCAAAGCCGGCCTTTTCAAGCTCAGCATACACTCCGTCTATCCCTATCTTGTCCATCTTGTCCAGGGTTATAAAGACATTGTCGTATTCATCCTCCGAAAATCCGCTGTAGGCTGCCATTGCGCGAAGTATCTGCCTGTCATTTATCCGTATCTTAAAATCCTTAAATCCGAGCCTTCCAAGCGTAGTTGTAGTTGCCAGTATCAGCTCTATCTCCGCGAGATTCGAGCTCTCTCCGAGTATGTCGATATCGCACTGCATGAACTGGCGGTATCTCCCCTTCTGTGGTCTGTCGGCTCTCCATACATTTCCCATCTGAAGCGCCTTGAAAGGAGAAGGCAGCTCGCCCGCATGATTAGCATAAAACCTTACAAGCGGCACCGTAAGATCATATCGAAGGCCGCTGTCCGTAAGATCATTCTCATCTCTGGCAGCGTCGAGATTAAGCTTTTCACCTCTCTTCATGATCTTAAAGATCAGCTTCTCATTCTCTCCGCCCTGCTTGCTGTTAAGGTTGGCAAGCGACTCAACCGCCGGTGTCTCAATAGAACAAAAGCCGAACTCACCATAGGTTTCCTTAATGACTCCAATGCAGTAATCCCGCAGCTGCATCTCCGAAGGAAGTATATCCTTCATACCCGTAACAGGTTTCTTTACTAATGACATAATTAACCTTCCTTATACAAAATTTCACAATAAATAAGATTTTACTATCATACCCAAAAAGCCGCAAGATACTATAGGGAATTTGTTGCAATTCAGTGCTCAGGGTGCCTGAGCACTGAATTGTAACGGGAATTTCCGTTATTTATTGTTCAGCCCAATGAAGTCAAGAAACTGCTTTCTGGGCATGGGCCGCGCATAGAAAAATCCCTGGATGTGGTCAATCCCAAGCCTTATGATCTGTTTAGCCTGCTCATCAGTCTCTACGCCTTCGGCGACGATCTCTTTTTTGAGAGACTTGATGATCTTGACCAAATTCAGCATAACCATATAGGAGGTCTCAGACTCAAAGGCAGACTGCACAATACTCTTGTCCAGCTTGAAGAGCTCCACCGGAAGCGATGATATCCTCGCAAGATTCGAATACCCGGTTCCGAAGTCATCCATTGAAAATGAAAGCCCCTTCTCGATCATTTTATCTATGTTCTCATCCATCACGGAGGATATACCATCCTGATAGGTCTCAGTTATCTCAAAATTAATCTGCCTGGAACCAATGCCGTATTTCTCCATTGTCTTCCATATCCTGTCAGCAAGATCTGCCTGAATACAGTCTACAACCGAGAGGTTGACCTCAACATATTCAAGGCCTCTGTCGACAGCATCTGTCTCGGACAGCATCTTACAGACCTCATCGAGGACAAAGCGGTCTATGGCAATTACCATTCCGTTCCTCTCAGCCACAGGCATGAAAACTGCAGGAGAAATGAATCCAAGCTGCGGGTCCCTGAGGCGAAGAAGTGCCTCACAGGAGTTGTAGCATCCCTTCTGCGGACTGTAAATCGGCTGGTAATAAACCTCCAGCAGCTTATCATCAATTGCATGTCTGACAATACTGTCAATCTTTTTATCATACTCAACATGCTTAAGGTTAAGGTCTGAAACCCTGAGGATCTCCCTCTTGTGGCGCTGCAGTGCCTTGGCAATAACTCCCCGTACTTCTGCGAATTTTTCGGGTGTATCCACTTCGTCAGGAAAGCCAATCACATAGGGACTCTCAAAGAGCTTTACCTCCTTGCCGTTCATCATCCACGGGTCCTTGAATCTCTTTTTTATCTTCTGCGCAGCATTCTGGATCACCGAGTCCTCGGGATCAACCTCGGGAAAGAGTATCATAAAATTGGAATCATCCATGTAATACACGTTGCCCTCTGAGCCAAACTGCCTCAGGTATGCGGTTATCTGACTTAAGAGCTCAGAAGCTGCCTCTATGGACTCCCCGCCGATAAGCACATCAAGTCTCTCGATGGCTATCCCGAAGATTGAAAAGAATTTTTTCTGCAAAAGTGAGTTGGACACAACAAAGTTCAGGGCATTTTTGGTGCTTGCGCCCGAAATGTTGTCAGTGAATTCACTTGGGTTCTGGAAGGTGTAAACGCACAAAAGAAGTGCCAGCGAAACACTGAATTCAAAGATTGAGCTGGATTTGGTAATTATCCTGACAGGGACACCTCCAAGCATGATCAGATAATATGCGATGAGCGCGATTATCTTTTCCGTGCTGAGCGACCTTCCGTATTTGGCATACAGATATCCGGCAAAGATAAAATACAGAATAAGACTTATATTTACCGTTGCACCAATCGGATAGTAGTAATGAAGATCCTCGCCTTCAAAGTAAAACAGTTTGCCCGTCACAAGGCCAATGGGATAAAAAGCCAGTGAATACAGAGCAGGAAGAGCCAGCAACACTTTTTTCCATGTCGCATCCAGATCAAGTCTGAAAATCGCAATTACATATATCATTGACAGATATCCCATGAAATATGAACACATCTTCTCGATAATAATGAAGTAATTGTTCATATCCTCTGATACAAGGCTTCTGAATACCCGGTCAGATATCCACAGATTGTGAAGAAATCCTGCAGTATTAAGGACCATCGCATCTATTATAAGCATTGTAAAAATGCTCTTCTGCCTTCCGGCAAACCCGGACTCAGTGGAATTTACAATAAATATGATATCGAGAAGAAGAAGCGATGCAATCGAAAAACATATATTATAATTTTGAGGATTGGTGATAATGTCCATATTTACAATGCTTACCCTTCTTCAAAATATGCGTCGATTTTTCTTACAAAGGAGCTGTCCTTGACAGGTGCCCCCATATAATCTCCAATTATAAAATCACAGCCAAGCTCCTCGGCCATGTCAAGATCCTCTTTGCATGAAATTCCTGTAGCTCCTACGAAAATACTGATGTCATGGAACAGATTCACAATTCCCTGTGTCACCAGCTTCATCTTTTCTGATTCACAGGCTTTTTCAAGTATTTCCCTGTTGATATTTACCTGTGTTATGGGGAGCGAGAGTATTCTGTCCAGGTCGCCGTATCCGCTGCCAAACCTGTCCACCATGATATGGCACTTCTGCTTGCCGAGCATGCGGAGATTCCGTTCAGCCACAGCATTCATTGTTGTGAGCGTAGTCTCTGACAGCTTAAGTGTTATCCAGGAGGCCTCTGCCCTTTCTTCACTGAGTATCCTTCTGATACGCCTAATGAAATCGCTTCTTGATATCTCGCCCTGTGACATTCCGACTACAGCCCTGTACTTGCCGTTCTTATCTCCTGCATTCCAGAAGGAAAGCGCTCTGCAGGCCTGCCTGTAAACATATTCATCCACATCCATAAGAGCCTGGGGTGACCTGACTGTAGGCATTGCGAATCTGATATCGACCTCGTTTCCTTCATCATCCAGCATATGACAGATCACGTCAGCAGTGTAATTTACCCTGTAGAGCTTTGACAAAAACGGCTGGTATACGATGCGGGTTGTTTTTTTATCAAGGTTCTTCCTTGCCATGAGCTCATAGTCCTGAACCTTCTTTTTCTCGCTGTACTCGGGTCTTGTTATATCGATCAGCCTTTCTCTCTTTTCACTGACATTCTCAAGAATAAGATCCACCCTTGCCATGAGCTCCGAGACTGTCTTATAGTTGTCGGGATACTTCATTACAAAGCAGTGGGCCTCGACCCTTAAAGCCATGTTGTCAATATACCAGGGCTGCCTGAATCTTTCCACTATTGAAGCGGTAAGGGAGTCGATTCTTTTCTTGTCATCGGAATACACTGTCACCGCAAAGACATTTTCAGAGTATCTGTAGGTATAATTCTGCAGACTGTAATCGCTGAAGCCCACTTTTCTGAGGTAAGCTGTGACATTCTTGAGAACGATCATCATCTGATCAAAACCGATCTCATCTGCCAGAACTTTTATGTTGTCGATGGATATAAAGATGGTGCTCTTCGACTTCTTCCTGTTTGTCTTAAGGTCAAGCCCCTCAAGGAATGCCTTCCTGTTGAGTATATTGAAATTCTCATCCACCATCTCACTTGGATTTTGCAGAGTGATAAAGACGAGCGTCACTGAGAGAGTGCTCATCAGATTTTCTATAAGGAGGGTTGGATTGAAGTACTGAATGGCAATTCCGATGACTGCAAATGCAACATAGGTAAAAACAATGGCCTTGGTCCTGTGCCTCATCAGCCTGTTGTTCTTTATGACAAGCGAGATGCCATAACCTATGTAGTATGCCGCAAGAACGTAGTACAAAAAGATCAGCGCGCCTCTGTGATAGATTCCATTTTCATCATAGTAAAAGAGAACGCCGGTAAACAGATTGATAAATACCAGAATAATGCCGGATATATACCCCATAAAAATGGTAAACAGATCGGCTTCATCCTTGAAATCGACATAAATATCAAGGACGCTCATGATATAGATAAGATAAAAAAAGCCTGTGCCCAGATGTGCGATGAAGTAGACTGAGCCAAGAAACAGCTCCATCGGCCGGTACCAGAAGGCCGATGACGGGTTCATCTGCATATTGGTTTCAAATACCTCGGATACAGTGGAGAGCATGGTTGCAGAAAACAACAGATAATAGGCTCTCTGCCTGTAGGAGGGAACCTGTCTTCTGGATAGCGATATTAAGATTACGGTTGCTAGTATAAAAATAGCGCAGATGTCAAAATAATAATTGTAAGCCACGCACTTCCTCCAGGCTAAATAATTGTGGCAGCTATATCAATCAGATTTTTCTTAAGAAACATGGCATGTTCCCGAACAAGTCTGCCTGAATCGTCCGAAAACCTAAAATACATATAATAGTGCTATCGGAGCGCATAGTTCCGATAGCACTATTATAAGTCAATTACGATATTTTGACACCTTTTTGTACAATTAAAAAAGTATTAAATAATCGGCAGGCTCTTCCGTCCTCCATAACCGGCCATTTCTGAAGATAAAGCTTATCCCCCTCCTTGAGCGGAGTAAGCTCTGCCTGCAGCTGTAATTCCGTCCCTTCGCCAAATCTGTCAAAGTACCTCTTTAAGCCTATCTCCCATTCCTGGCCTGTATAGAAGCTGTCGTCTATAAGCTCATCATCCTTGTAGAGCCTTGCTGTATCTGCCTCATAGCAGATGTGCATGAAGATCTCATCCGCACCGTTAAGGTTTCCCGGAACTGTAATCTCATACCTTGTGTCAGATACCTTTCTGAAGGTGGTCGACAGGTTGTTCGTTATACTGCTGTTCCCGGAATACATGGCAAAAATGCTGCTGTTGTTAAAGCTTTCCGCAATGTCTGCCGGCTTTTCTGCTTTGAAGCCTGCCGGAACAGTACGCATCTCCGGGAATGAATAAAATACAGGAGTCTTCTCATTCTCCTCCTCGGAGACCTCGTAGTACAGTGTCACATGGCCCTGCGCATCTGTCACAGCATCTGCCTCTGAGATAAGCAGATATTCTTTTTCGCCGCACACAACCTTTGATGCATGAAGTGCCTCATCCCTCCGGATGGTTATAATGATATTGCCATCAAGTTCACCGCTTACAGAAGCGCTTACCTCCCTGTCCTTGTCTGCGTAAAAGACATATGCAGCATGTCCCTTTCCGTCGAAATCATGGACAATGCACACCGGCGTCGCATCTATGGTAAGAAGTGCTTTTTCACCAACCGGCATATTGAAGGGGTAAAAGAAGAAATCTCCGTCCTCTATATCCCTTGGTGAAAATGTTGAAAGAACCTCTCCATCCTCTGAATATGCCTTGAGAGTTACATCCTCATGCGCTGCCATACTGTATCTTCTCTGGTAGTTGTTGACAAACAGATATCCGCGCGATATCTCTTTTCCCTCAAAATCCCTGTCCTTCTTGTACCTGACAGCCTTGCGAAGGCTTGAAAGGTCCTCAGGTTTGGACGGGTTCCCGGGCTGCTCACAATACGGCATATCTGTCAGGTCATCCCCGAAATCATGGATGAAGGATGAAAGCAGGCGAACACTTCTGTAGGTGTCCTCCATCTGGCCAAACTCACGTATCGGCGCATTAAAATCATAGGAACACTCGGGCAGATCATTTGGATAGCCTGTGGCTCTCGTCTCCTGAAGGGATGAAAGCTTACCCTTAGGATTCGTTCCTCCGTGATACATGTAGTAGCCAAGGAGGTTAGCTCCGCTCCCAAGCTTCGTCATGCTCATGGCCTCTGTATCTGTGGCACTGGCAATCGGTCTCCTGTGCTTTGTCACCTGGAGTCCGCCACCAAGCTCAGCAGTAAGGTAGGGGAAACGGTCCATGTCAAAGGTGATCCCGGCTCCGAGTCCATGGTCAGAGCCTATGTTGTGGTCATTCCTCTCTGTAGTAAAAATGTAATTGCCGCTGGGCTCAATCTCAGTGAGCCTCTGGTCCCAGGGAGCCTCACAGTAGCCTCCCATCACAGGGAGCAGGCCTCCCGTGACAGCACCGCCCCAGCCTGTAGCCGTGTATATCGGAACATCAAAGCCGATCTCTTTTGCCATTGCAAGCAGCGTCCTCATGTGCTGTTCGCCCTCGGCTCCGGTTTTTCCGCCACAGTGGCCGTACTCGTTCTCAATCTGGACTCCGATCACGGGGCCGTCATCCTTAAGGAAAAAGCCCCTGGACTGCTCGTAGGTCTTTTCATAAAACCTTCTGACATGGGCAAGGTATAAAGGTGAATCCGTCCTCAGCTCATATCGGTTTACCTTTGAATCTGCGATCAGCCAGTCAGGAAAGCCTCCGTTTCTGGCCTCTCCATGGGCCCAGGGTCCGATCCTTAAGATACTCTTAAGTCCGCTTTCCCTGACAGCCTCAAGAAACTGCCTGAGGTTCCTGTCACCTTCAAAGTCATACTCGCCCTTCACCTCTTCATGATGTATCCAGATCACATAGAGCGAGACAATATCAACTCCTCCGGCCTTCATCTTGGCCAGCTCCTCTCTCCAGTACTTATTGGGATATCTTGAAAAATGCATCTCTCCCATCACAGGGAACCAGCGCTTTCCATCCACAATGATGCTGACCGGGTCATACGTAATTTTTGAATCTTTTGTTATCTGCATTGTATTCACTCCTCGCAAAAACTATTTCACCAGACCTTGAGTTTATTATCAGTACGGTTTTTTGTCATCATACACCTTAAACTATGTTTAGGGCAATTTTTTATGCAAAATGCGTAGTGTGTGAGGGCGTTTTTTGCTGAGCGGTACCATTCAGCTGCAGGCCTGTCCCGGAAATTTATATCCGATGCAAAAGCCTGCATTCGTAACGGAGCTTATACTGCTTTGATGTGGGGATTTCCGTTCGGGAGAGTTCCGGGTTTACGGTAGTAGGCTCCGTTTTGAATGACTTTCCCGCTGCCGGTCAGATCCATGAGTTCAGTCATAAGAGTCGGAATCGATATGTTTTTGCCGCGACGATACAGTTCTTCCATGATTGAGGACATTGAAACCGGGATGATGTCGATAATATCGAGAATTTCCTCAGTAACAGTGAGCTCTCCCTGTGATCCGTTGTCTGTTGTTTCCGTAGTATGCGGCGGTTGGCTTAACGATTGCCCGTCCTTGTCCTTAGCGGGATGAACGCGTTCTTTTAACGCTTTGACGTCACTGCTTCCGGTACGTGGTTTAGTTTTTGCGGACTGTGATGAGCAGTTTTTCAGCTTCCACAGTCTGTCGAGGACGTCCTCAACGGTCATTGCGATACCGGCCCCCTGGCTGATGAGATAGTTGCATCCATCGCTTAGGCGGTCGGTCACACGGCCGGGAACGGCAAGTACCTCACGCCCCTGTTCAAGTGCAGTATCGACTGTTATTGACGTACCGGATTTCTGTCTTGCTTCTACGACCAGCACCACGTCGGATAACCCGCTGATAATGCGGTTTCGCATGGGGAAGAAATTGGAAATCGGCCGGGTTCCCGGCGGATACTCGGATATGATTCCTCCATTACCGATCAGTTTGTTGTATACATCCCTGTTCTCATCAGGATAACAAACATCTGCCCCGCAGCCCAGGACTCCAAATGACCTTCCTCCTGCTTCGAGGGCTGCATTCTGGGATATGCCGTCAACTCCCCTTGCCATTCCGCTTATGACCTGAACGCCGCTTGCCGCAAGTCCCCGGCCAAACTGCCGGGCCATGAACCGTCCATATTCGGAGCACATCCTGGCACCGATAATTGCCACCGAAGGCACATCCGGATCAGGGAGCTGTCCCTTCACATAGATTCCAAAAGGAGCGTCATCAATATATTTCAGTTTCTCGGGAAATTCATCATCCATAAATGGTATAAATCTGATTCCAAGCTCCTTAAGTCTTTTTCCTTCCTTCTCAAAGTCCCAGCTCTTTCTTGCCGCCTCAATACACTTAACCCTTTTAGCCGGCAATACCTTCGAAAGCTCCTTTGAACTCATCTCAAAAACATCCTTGCAGCTAAATCCCAGGTTCAGGAGTTGTCTTGCGCTGACTCTCCCAACCCCCGGCACCCTGTCAAGCCAATAGGCATAATCTTTCTCTTCTGTCATAATTTTTTCCTCCTCTATAAACATCAGTTTAAATCTTACTTATTCAGTTCGGATGCAGATACCGTCAGCACCCAAAGGACATACGCCAACGGTATCAGGCTCCTGCAAAAACTTTTTTCCCATAATTGTTCATTATCAATTCGTCCATGCATGAATGAGGCCGGGCCTTCAATTCCATTCGCCCATACATGATTGCGGCCGGGCCTTCAATTCTCTTTTGTCCATGCATGATTGCGGCCGGGTCTTCAATTCTCTTTTGTCCATGCATGATTGCGGCCGGGCCTTCAATTCCCATTTGCCCCAAGATTCCAGTACTTCCCATCTGTGATGCGGTAAGCCACTGCCTCCATCAGGTGGATCTGGCGTATT
Source organism: Butyrivibrio sp. (assembly GCA_024694565.1). Taxonomy (GTDB): domain Bacteria; phylum Bacillota; class Clostridia; order Lachnospirales; family Lachnospiraceae; genus Butyrivibrio. The sequence continues at coordinate 17,554 of JAILJR010000116.1, forward strand.
TTTTCACTTCCATCTATATCTGCTATAGTTCTGGCAACCCGCAGGATCTTGTGATACGCCCTTGCACTTAATTCCATTGTGCAGAATGCATTTTCAAGATAGCTCTGTTCCTTTGGACCAAGTATGCAGAATTTCTCTATATCTTTAGGGGTCATCTCTGAATTAAACTTGATATTTGTCCCTTTAAACCTCTCCTCTTGTATCTTCCTTGCTTTTAGGACTCTCTCCCTTATGACCTTGCTGGATTCATTTACAGATTTGTTCCTGACAGCAAGATCAGCAATATCAACTCTTGGCGCCTCCACACAGATATCCACCCTGTCAAGAATAGGACCTGAGATGCGGCCAAGATATTTTCTGATATCGCTCTCAGAGCACCTGCATATATTCCTGTCCGGATAATATCCACAGGGGCAGGGATTAAGTGCCCCCACCAACTGAAAGTCCGCAGGATAAGTGTAGGTTCCGCGGTTTCGTACAATATGGACAACTCTATCCTCCAGCGGCTGCCGCAGCATATCAAGCTTTGCCCTTGAGAATTCCGGCATCTCATCCAGGAAAAGTACTCCTCTGTGAGCCAGGGAGATAAGCCCCGGCCTTGGAACCATACCGCCTCCGACAAGTGCAGTCTCTGTCACCAGGTGATGAGTGCTGACAAATGGCCTCTTTGTCACCAGCGCCTCATCTTCGCCGAGTAATCCCGCAACGGAATAGATGGTGGAAACCTCCAGACTTTCATCCAGCGACAACGGCGGAAGGATTGTTGGAATTCTTTTTGCCACCATACTCTTACCGGCTCCCGGCGGGCCAATCAGCATGATATGGTGAAAACCTGCAGCCGCTATTTCAGCAGCTCTTTTCACACCTGCCTGACCGTTAATATCAGCGAAATCCAGTGTCTCATCAAGATATTCCGCCTCCTCAAAAAGTTTATCAACATCTACATAGGCAGGTGCTATCAGGGAGTCTTTTTCCTCATCCGGTGCATTGAGGTAGCATACAGCTTCCTGCAGAGAGTCTATGCCTATGACCTTTATGTCGCCTACAACGGCTCCCTCCCTGGCGTTACCTCTGGGAAGTATCACTCGCTTGTAGCCACACTCCTTTGCTCTGGTCACGATTGGAAGAGTTCCCTTCACCGGTTTTACCTCTCCGTCGAGTCCAAGCTCTCCAAGAACAACAGTCTCTTCAAGGCTGCGTGCGTCAAGCGCTCCGATGGACGCCATTACACCGACGGCCACCGGAAGGTCAATTACAACTCCGGCTTTTCTTATGTCAACGGGTGACAGATTTACTGTTATCTTTGATGGCGGGATTGAGTTGCCTGCGTTTCTAAGGGCTACCTTTACTCTCTCGCCGGCTTCCCTAACTTCACCGCTCATAAATCCAACCATATTAAAACTTGGAAGTCCGTCAGAGACATCAACCTCAACCTGCATCAGGTATGAAGCAATGCCATTGACAGCTCCCGATGTTACAGAACTAAACATTATATTTTTCCTTTCGAAGCACGTAGCTAATAATAGTCAGGTGAAGGATAAGGCAATCAGTGATTACTGTAAAGGCTGATATTGCAGATGAAAAATCACCTGTAATACATGAGAATGCTTATACCGCCTGCCACTAATAGTTACACTATTTTTTATTTTGGGGTAATGTACCACAGAAAAAAATGCGTCATTAAACGCTGTGGCAAAAGACAAATTCAAAACTTAAGAGCTATTTTACAACAAAATTTAAAAGAAATCTTTAAGATTTTCTTAAGATTTGAATTTTTTCATTAAAAAATACATGATCGGAAAAGTTATGGCTACGGACGCCACCGTTGACAGAACCTGAAAGAGGCGTATGACTGACGCACCGACGGTGAGGAACTCAAGAACAATCTTAATACCTCACCGTCGCGTTTTCTATTGTGCCGCCTCTTTCAGAACCTGTCAATGGCAAGCCCTCCGGGTGGCTGAAATCACCTCTGGCTCAGAATCTTAGAACAATCTTATCTGCCAGCCATTAATACAGGAGATTGTTTGGGGGGACTTCTGCATCTTTTTTATTCTTTTCTCCGTTTTGGGGGCAGAACTTCCCTCGGCTCTTTTCTGCCCCTTTTCTCTGTTTTTCTTTTTGGGGCAGAACTTCCCTCGGCTTTTTTCTGCCCCTTTTCTCTGTTTTTCTTTTTGAGGCAGAACTTTCTTTGGCTTTTTTCTGCCCCTTTTCTCTGTTTTTCTTTTTGGGGCAGAACTTCCCTCGGCTTTTTTCTGCCCCTTTTTATATTTTCTCCTCTTGGGGCAGAAAGTCTTCATTTAGAGCTATGGCTTCCTGACCTCCATCGATGGAGATGATTATCATATCACTTCCCGGTATATATCCTGCCTCCTCTATCTTTGGAAGAGCCCCCAGAGTCATCTCATCATTGTGACTGAAGACAGCATCGATATCGTCTCCATATTCCTCCAGAAGATAGCGCATACACTCTGCGCCGCGGCTCTTTAGTAAATCCCCGTTTATGCTCTCAAGAACCTTCATCCTGGGATCCCGGCCTATAGTATCCATAAATCAAGCCTGTCTCTGTCGCATGGGAGTCGAATCCTCTGTTCCTGTTATCTCAACTATGCGTACACTCTCCATTCCGAGCCTGTCTGCCTTCCTGATAAGATACTGGGCCGCCATGACTCCTTCATTGTAAAAATCAGCACCTATGTGGCAGCTGATAAGATACTGCGCTGCCATAACTCCTTCATTGTAGAAATCAGCACCGATGTGGCAGCTGATAAGCTCCTCGTCCTTTGTGCTTATATCCCTGTCCACGAGAATAACCGGAATGCCAGCCTCCTTTGCCTCAAGAAGAACGTTTTCCCACCCTTCCTCCACGATAGGTGAAAAAGCAATGACGTCAACCTGATACGCGATAAAGCGCCTTATAGCAGCGATATGGTTATCCTGCTTTCTGTTGGCATTCTCAAGCATAAGGCTGACACCGTTTTGCTCTGCCTTCTTCACTATATCCTGTGTATTTCCGCTTCGCCATGCACTCTCTGTTCCAAGCTGACTAAAGCCCAGAAGAAGCTGCTGCCCCTTTTGCGGCTCCTCCTTAGAAGAACAGCCTCCGCAGAATGTTGCAAATGTCAGTACTGTAAAAAGTACCCCCAGGCCAATACATCTTTTTATACTCCCCGGAAACATATGTGACCTCCCTGATTTTAACTATAGGAATCATTATATGATGTCACCAACAAAAGCCTGTAGTGTATCGAGAGCATGAACATATTGCCCAATCGTTTAGGGGACGCTCTCGCTCCGTTGTGCTTCGTAGCAATACTAAGGCACTAAAACACAGTACCTAAGTGCCGACGAGCACAAAGGCCCACTCAGTCGCTTGTGCAATATGTTCATGCCAGTTTTACATTATGAGCTTTTGTCGGTGTCATCATTATCAAAAATTAAAAAGCAAAGGAAAACCTGTAGGTAAACTCTCCAAAAATAATAAAACCGACCGGCAAAAGCTCGTTCAGCCAAGGCTGTATGGGCGAGCTTTTGTCGGTCGGCTCTTTTTATGGCCAGCGAAAAAAGGCTTCTCACAGTTTCTTCATCGCTTTCCTTATTATTGCATAAAAACACTTCTCACAGTTTCTTCATCGCTTTCCTTATTGTCAGCCAAAAAACACTTCTTACTGTTTCTTCATCGATTTCCTTATTGTCAGCCAAAAAACACTTCTTACAGTTTCTTCATCGCTGCCCTTATTGTCAGCATAAAAACACTTCTTACTGTTTCTTCATTGCTGCCCTTATTGTCAGCATAAAAACACTTCTTACTGTTTCTTCATTGCTTTCATAAGTGCCCTCAGGTATATTCCGAAGCATAAACCCGCGAAGCATATGCCAACAGGATATGCGATA
>JAILJR010000132.1 GCA_024694565.1 Butyrivibrio sp.
GGGGAGGAATTCTGCATTTCGTTTTGATGTTTATTGTAACGATGTTACTTACTACAATCCTTAAAGTTTTGCTTAGTTCATTTGTACCTGTGGATAACTCATTTGTAAATATCCTCACAATAATATCTTGTATTATTGCCTATTTTATCTCACTGTGGTGGTTTAAGCCCCAGCTTAAAAATGTTATTCGCATGACAGATCCGGGCATATCCATAAAGGTTTTAATCATCTTTGTGGTATATTGGATTGTCTCGGTTGCGATTGATCTCATTGCCCCGGAGGCAAACTATCAAATTCCTTCATTTACAGCTATTACAGCATCGCTGTCAGCAGGAATAATGGAAGAATTATTATTTCGCGGATTCCTTTTAACACCTATGCTGAAAAAAAACGTCGACAGAAAACGCCTCATTACTGCTGCTATCGTATCTGCAATAATATTCGGATTGTTTCATGGAACTAATGTCTTTGCCGGAGCCTCACTTGGAAAAACTATCAGCCAGGTATTCACTTCATTTCTTCTTGGTTTGGCATTTGCAGCTGTTTATATCATGACCGGAAGTCTGCTACCCGCGATCATCCTGCATGTGATCCATGATATTATTGCATATTCAAATGTAGCTGCAACATCAGAAAGCGGCGTTATGATCGGTACATTTCAACCTATAGACATACTCGGTGTAGTCTTTGCCGCAATTCTCGCATTTGTCATAGCAAGGTTAGCTTTTAATAAAAACAGGGATGCGGAAACCATAAAGCTTTGGAATGACACCTGGAGCAATTAATCCGGATTGATATAAAATAAGAACAGGCTGTGCACTAAAAAGTGCACAGCCTTATTTTTTTAATGTCCGGGTGGCGGACCGCCTGCTGACGGGCCCTGTCCCTGTCCGGGTCCTCCGCCGTCTGAAGGTGCATCCCCTGATGAGGGCTGCTCTTGCACGGAAGAACTTGTTTGAGTTTGCTGATCATCCGGAGGCGGCGACTGATTGCCTCCCTGTTGTCCGTTTTGGTCCGGATTACCTCCATCCTGAGGAGGCTCTGCTTCACCGGTGTTTCCCTCCTGGGGCGGAGTCTGCTGATCGTTTCCGCTTCCCGAAGGCTCAGGTTTAACTTCCTGCTGCCTGTCCTCCTGTTTCTTATCCGAAGGATTATTTCCCGAATCCGAATCTGTATTTCTGTTCTCATCCGGAGCATCTTCTACAGCCGCGGGTTCTCCGTTATCAGGCTTTGAAGGCTCCTCAGCCTTTTTAGCTTCTTCCTGTGTCTGTATCTGAATATCCTGTTCAGTCTCCACGGATATATCTGCAGAGCTTTCGGTCTCCTGCTCCTCTTCCTCTGAAGCTTTCACAGGTTCTTTCTTTTCTGCGGGAATATCTTTTTTACTCTCTTCTATTATCTCTTTTTCTTCCTCAGCTTTTTCCTCGATGGCTGCTCTTGTGATCTCAATGGCCTCATCAAGTTTCTTTCCACTGACTTCAAAGCTCAGTTCTCCCGAAGTGATATCACTGTCTCCCTCTGAGAGATTGACACTTACAACCCTGTCAAAAGCATTGAGTGAATAACTCACACCCTGATTCTCACTGTCCTCAACAGTCATGACAGGTGCTGCATAGGCACAGATACCTCCGGTTATTACCGCAACGGCAAGAGCCGCTGCCAGTCCCGATGCATTCCTTGTAAGATACCTTACGGCCCCGCTGCCAAAGCTCAAAACAGATGCTTTATTCTCATCAGCAGAGACGCCAAAGACACTCTCATCAAGCTCAAGTATCTGACCTGTCTGATACCCTTTGTCATCTATGTAGCACATACAGCCGTTTGCACCTGCAACAGCCGCTTTGCCATTTTTGGTTCCGATTACTACAGTTCTCATAATTTGTCCCTTTGCCACTAAAGGCTCAGTCATTTCCGGCAACAAATGGCTGCATCTTGGGATAATCCCCAGCTTCTACCAAAGTCGAAGCAATCAGATACTTTCTGTGTCTGTCTATGAGTTTTCTTTTGACATCGACACGTTCCAATATTTCTTTTACCGGCAGATTCTTTGTCTTATAAAGAAGGTCAACAATGGGAGGCGGCAAAAAGATTGCCTTTATTATCTCCCTGCAGGATTGCCTGGTTTTCTGTGATTTGGGAGCAAACTTTGGAAGCTCGAAAAGATCTATATCGTACTTCGTGAGTTCTTTGGAAAACTCTTCAAGCTCATCTCTAAGGGTCGTATCCACGTACACTGCTGTCTTTTCCCGAATTTCGATCTGTACTCCGAGCTGCATGTCTTCCTCTTCAAGATCATCTCCAAAGGATGACGCGGAAATACTGATCTCATTTTGGTACTTGGAAATAGCCCTGTAATGATCTTTGATCCTGCTTCCTATGATGAGAGCCGCATAGCTCCAGAATTTGCCGCGCTCCTCTTCATAGCTGTCTATTGCTTCATTCACAGCCAAAAGAGCTATTGACCACTCTTCATCACTTCTTGATACGGTTCTTTTCAGAATCCTGGCGGTCAGATGGAGTATATGATCCTGTTCCACAGTG
>JAILJR010000140.1 GCA_024694565.1 Butyrivibrio sp.
GTTGACGAGTGCTAATTTTGGTGTTATACCATAAGTAGAACAAAGGAACAGAGAAGACCGTTAGGACTTAGAGGTTCCAATGATCCAAACCCTCCGTCCCAATGCTCAATAACAGTTAACAAATTGTTTTTGTGCAAAGGAGGTAAGTATTATGTTAGCACCTAGTATTTTTGAAGAACACTTTATGGATGACTTGTTCGGATTCCCTTACATGAAGGAGTTCGACAACATGGAGAAAAAGCTCTATGGCAGAAAAGCGTCGAGGATGATGAAAACTGATATCAGGGAAAAAGATGACAACTATGAAGTTGCCATTGACCTGCCAGGCTTTAAGAAAGAAGAGATTGAAGTAGAGCTTAATGAAGGCTATATCACAATTTCAGCATCGAAAGGACTTGATAAGGACGCCAATGATAAGAAGGGAAGACTCATCCGTCAGGAACGATACGCTGGCGCAATGCAGAGAAGCTTCTATGTCGGTGAAAACATAGAGAAGGAAGATGTAGAGGCAACCTACAGACATGGTGTACTGACATTGACAATCCCTAAAAAAGCTGCTGAAAAGAAGATTCCGGAAAAGAACCTTATCGCAATTGAAGGATAAATGAATAACAGGATAACAGGATAACAGCTTCCCCCTGCCGCTAATATAGCGACAGGGGGATTTCTTTTTCACAAATAACATAACGGACAATATTTTATCGTTTTTTTATTGGAGTTCGCATGTAAAGAGGCTCATAATATATATGAGAGTATGCATATTTGAAGGAGGATCGGTTACATGAAGAATACGTATTTGTGCTTAATGCTTTCCTCGCTACTGGTTTTGTCATACGTAACACCAGTACGAGCCGAAGATGCCATATTAGTAACAGGTGGAGAGACGAAATCATATGAATCAATTTCCATAACCAACAGCGGTATTGGCGCCCAGGTTGATGCTTGTGACGGCGGGAATGCTACATTAAATGTCCAAAATGATGTAAGCGTATCCTGTTCTGATGAGGGTCAGGAAATAGTTATTGCAGTTGAGGAAGCAGCGGGTAAAAATGGAAGCGCTAATGCAACTATTGGCGGTGATATAATAGCACAAGCTAGCAGTCCTGTTGCAACCACCGGCATAGATATATTTGCTACTGATGAAGGTTCTGCCACTATTAGTGTAAACGGTGATATAAATACTATTGGTACTGGCAATGACACAGAGAATTATGGAATCAAAGCAAATGCAAGCGATTCAAGCTCTATCAATATTGATGTTGCTGGAGATATTAATACTGAGGACGCTATAAATTCAAGAGCATTAGATTTACAGGCAAATGGTAGTAATGCTACCATAAGCACCAGAATCTGCGGAGATATTAACGGTAACGAAGAGAGCCCCTCGACTATTGAGATTAGCACTGAATCCGGAGCAACTGTTAATGTGGTGGCTGAAGGCACAATTACAGCTGGAAGCGAATCTAATATTGTGTTTTCGGGCGATCCTAATAATATATCACTTGTTATCTGGAAAGCAGAATACACCGGTAATGACCCTATCGTAAAAGAATCTGTTCGTAACGAAGACGATATTACAATCCAACGTACTACAAATTCTGAAGTCCTTGAAAAAGCTATTAATTATATTATTAAAGTAAACACTACTCAAAGTATTGAACTTGATAATACAACAGATAAAACATATTTAGCGCCTGACGGAAACAGCAAAACATATAACACTGCAAAAGAAGGTGAGAGGGTAGCAGTAAGACTTACTATTCCTGATAATTATGAATTATCGGGCGTATTTAGCGATGAAGAGCAGACATGCGAACTACTTAAAGATGAAAACGGACAATATTATCTAGTTGTGCCAAAAGGAGGCGGAATATATGTTAATATGAGCCTTGCGGCAAAACAAAATACTCCAAGCAACACGGCTGTACAAGAAACTCAGGAAGGTCAGACAAGCACAAACCAGTCATCAACAGCCCAAAATTCTTCAAATACTTCAAACAGCACTCTTGAACAAGCGCAGGAAGAACTTCAATCAAAGCTCCAGCCCCTTGAAAATAAACAGGCTCAGATCGACAATCATGAAGCAGAGCGGGCAGAACTGGAAGAAAAGATAGCAGAATTGGTAGAAAAGGATACAAAACTGGCAGAAAAGAATGCAGAACTGGAAAATAAGAAAGCCCAACTAACCAAGCAGCTAGAAGCTACGAACAAAAGCTTGAGCGCTGCTGTGACAGCAAGAGATACGTATAAAGAGAAATATGAAAACGCCACAAAAAGGCCTGATCACCAAGATACGTCCTCAAGAGCTCAGGTGTTAAGTAGAAATAACGCTGTCGGTGATGGTAATGGCGGATATATTGCTCAAGGTGGACATGTACAAATTAATGGGGGCAAAAGCAATGTAACATTTACACTAGCAGCGCCTACATCAGGTGTTTTGAGCTCCGCAAATAAATATGCTAACAGTGTTGGTGGCACACTTTTACATTGTGTAACAACAAGCTCACCCGGAGTTTCATTTAAAACCGCAGAGGTAAACTTCACGGTTACAGGCGTGTATGCAAACGATATTATCGCGGTTTATCAGCTACAAGGAAAGAATTGGGTTCAGGTAATGGTTACATCTGTTACAGACAACCATGTAAAAGTTTGTCTGACACAGCATGGTCCACTGGCATTTGTAAGAATGCAATAACAAGTGTTAGTGGTAGTGGGGATCTTCTTAGAGTATACCTTATTCCTTCAGAAGAAGGCACTATCGTTGCTACTGCTCACTTCACCATTGAAAGTGCAGAGGGTTTCGGACATAGATTTGATTACATGCTGGGTACTTTAATTGTTTACTGATTGAGATCAGCGAGATCAATGCAGATGATTACTTGGATAATGTACGTTTAAGCTTCGGTTAAATGCCGAAGCTTTTTCTAAGAATGTGGGGGTGTAGTGATAGACCCAGATACTTATCCGTACAGGCAAATGAAGATTCAATATCGTGAGACATATTCCATACTTAAAGATGAAGCCAAGATCTATATCTTTCAAGTTGATGAGAAAAGAGAGCAATTGAAATAACGTGTAAGCCCACTCGGAATTTACTCTTGCCATTTGCATCATCCATAATACCTTTTCGGTGTTTCATCCTTCTTTTTATAGTGATAAAATGGGGATGGAAATAGTACTTCTCTTTTATTGCAATAAGAGAGGATAGATGATGTGTGTGACGTCATTTTGACGTTAAAAATGTTTGCAGGAGTGACAAAAGAGAGTAACGAAATGCACGAGGTGCGCATGAAAGCCAGTAATGCAGTGCCATGCATGATGCTCACGATGAACTGCAACCATATCCGGATGTTTTGTCGGCTGAGCGAAATCAATTCTTGCAAGCCTTTGTTTATAGGTTTAGTATTGATATTGAAACGCGTATTTTCGTAAAAGAGGAGGAAAAACAATATGAAGAAAAAATTGATTGGAAGCATGGCGGCGCTGTTATCTGTAGCAACAGCATTGTCAGGTTGCGGAGCTACGGTAACGGTTAATGAAGCTACTCCCGCAGCATCAGAAGAGGTGCAGGAGGCTCCTGCAGCTGATACAGGAGCAGAGAAGGAGACGGATAAAGACGCTGCTCAGGGGACGGGGACATATGACCCTGCTTCATTTGATGTGGCGGATGTCTATGTTGCTCCGGAGCAGAAAGCATCTGTTGATATCACAGGGTGTGATACATTCACTCAGATTGTGGATAAGCTTGAAGATGGCAAAGGTTATGCCAATGTGACTTTTGGAGAGGATGAAGACGTTCTTCTTGTATCAAGCGGAACATATGAATGGGAGCCGGGAAAATTTGCTGCTATTGATGCAGACATATTTGTTTACAAGGATGGAGCTCCTGAATATCTTGCCACTGTGTCGGCAGGCGGAACTGCTTATCCGCTGTCAATGAGTAAGGGTAATCTCTATGTTGGCGGTAACCATTTCATGTCAACGTATGTGGTAGATAATGGGGCCATTGTTGAAACGGAAGAGGCATATGTAAAGTATGATACAGACGGAAATGACACCTACTATTATAAGACCTGCAACAGCCAGTTTGAGGATTACGACGAGGAAACTGCAAAGAACCGCTTCGATGAGTTTTTTACAGCGTTTGATGGTGCTGAGATGATAGAGTTTCAGCCGGTTGGCGGCGATGGCGGAGCTTCATCCGCAGAGGGAACTCTTCCTGCATATGAGTATCCGGGACCGGAGATTTTCTACAGTGTTTTATACAAATACATGATCGATGAGCTTGGTAAGGATTATCCGAAGGCACAGGTTTGCATCCCCTGTCCTGTCATCGTCAAGGAGGATGACTCAGACAAATCAGATATCCGCGTATATGGCAATTTCTGGATTTTTAACTACGATTTAAAGGATACTGTTCTTGAGAACACATCAGGAGGCTCCTATCCGGGATGCATACACCTTAAGACAACCGATGCAGGCTATGAAGTAACATCAATGGATGTTGTAATGGATGGAACTGATTTTGATGAAAGTGCCAAAAAGATCTTTGGTGACAATTATGATGCTTTTACCAAGGATGGCTCGGATGAGAAGCTGAGAGAAAAAACACGGGCGCAGATCATAGCTAACTATGTTGCCGCCAACAATCTTAACATCACAGCATATCAGGACTACGGCTGGGATCCTGTAACACTTCCGGAAGAGAATATTGACTCTTTCTACAGTGATCTCAACTAATATACAGATCATTATTCAATGCCCCCGGCATCATTGCCGGGGGCATATGCAATTCAGCTGCCGGACGGGTCAGGATAGGCTTACGCGATGACAGGCTTCCCGGGTGGCAACTTGAAATAAATATTTAGCTCCTGTGCTCATGATGGTATAGAATATAGTCAGATATAAATATGAGCTTTTGTCGGGCGACTCATAAATATGGGTGCATTAAAACAAAGTTTAAGTCAGGATATTTTGGAGGACATGGAATGGGATTATTCGACAGATTTAATCAGAGCAAAGAAAAGAATTCTTTTGATTCGTTTCCGGGTATGGAGAATTATCAGTTATTTCTTTTCGTGAACGGATTTAATGCTAAGGAACAGATGGATAAGTATCATGAAATCTATAATGATGAAACAGCCTTTTCGACAGAAATATATAATAGAGCAAATACATCGTGGATGTGTATTGTTTTTACACTCAAAACTGATGCGATTGATATTTCTCCGATCTGGGAGTACCTCAATACGCTTTTATGGATGAGTGAAGGTTCAACCCCTGCTTTTGCATATGCCTACCCAAAGCAGGAGGGAGATCTTCCGATCATTGCTTACCGGGATGAAGGCAGCAAGTTTGGCGATTCCTGCGTAGGAATTGCAAATGGCAGGTATTTCCAGGCATCAATCCCGGATCAGGAGGTAGTATGGGGGCAAAGTGTTCCCGAGCAATTTGATTATGAAGGATTTCTGAGCCAAAGCTATGGTATAGATTTAAAGGCCACCTTTCGAAGATGATCTTAAGCAGGTACGGGGGCGTCGCCATCATTTGGAGATATCCTGCAGAGCAGCAGTAGAATGAGATCCATTTCGTAAATAGAGAGACTCGCGCCAGACCGTGGGTCTCTTTTCATAAAAATTTCAATCGGGACTTAAATCAAAGCTCATACGGAGCATTACGAGGAGAATGATGTGGCTAAAAATAATCTGTCTGAGGATACACTGATTTCCAAAGATGAAAAATTGGAAGAAGCTCAGAGAAAGATGCCAATTCAAAAAAGAAATGAGGCTGGCGATCAACCCGGAAAAGAGCCTAAGGCTTTTGAGAAAAAAAGAATATTAAGAACCATCTTAACAATAATGCTTATTGGTGTGTTTCTTTTGCTGGTTTATCTGGTAATTGGAAGACCGATGGTTTCGTTCCTTGGTAATCCGGGCAGATTACAGGAATATGTAAACGAGAAAGGCATTGTCGCAGTTTTAGTTTTTGGATTGTTCATTACAATTCAGACACTTTCGACCTGCATTCCGGGACTGCCATTTTATCTTGCTGCCGGATATGTAATGGGAGGTGTCAGAGGAGCTCTTTTGTGCGACTTTTTCGCTACAGTGGGAAATACAATAGCTTTTCTTATCGGGAAAAAATACGGAAGGAGCTTTTTATGCTTTCTTTTTCCAGAGGACAAGCTGATAAAGGTTGAGGAAATGATAGATCGCGGAAACCCTACGCTGATCCATATTTTGTTCATGCTGCTTCCGCTGCCGAAGGATACATATGCGTGGCTTGGTTATTACTCAGGCGAGAGCCTTGCCAAATGGGTCATAATCACATTCCTTGCACGGTTTCCACACATTTTCATATATACGTTTGGCGGTGAGATGATTATGGATAATCAGTATGGGATCCTCGTTGTCGGAGTTGTACTGGCAATAGTTGTATACCTCGTAGTGGCAATTTATCTCAAAAAGAAGCATTTAAACGGCAAATGAACGGGCATCGACGGCTGATGCCAACGCGGCATATGGCCATGTGTCCGGAAAGCAAAGATATAAAAAACAAATGAAAAATGATTGCAAAACCACTAATTACGTATTTTTTGGTATACTAGCACTCAAGATTATAGTAAGGACAAAAGTAAAGGGTTTAGCAAGCCTTGTGAAGATCACGCAGAAAGGAGTATTTATGGAGCTTACAAGCGTGGGAGAGAAGAATCTGGAATACTTTTTGCCATTTCTGGGAGGTGAGGTGAGACCGGAATGGGGGCTCATAGGGGCTGTGGAGGACGACAGCGCCATCGGCGCAGTAGCCTTTGAGCGCCGTGATAATATGGCAATTATGAAGTATTTATTCGTGGATGAGAATTACAGGAGACGCGGCGTGGCGAGTGAGCTTCTGGATGCGGCAAAACGGGCATTTTTCAATGCCGGCATCTATAATTTCCTGGTCTATTACGACGAGAATGAAGAGCTTACGGCTTTTCTCAGCAGTGAAGGCTTTACCTGTGCCCAGTCCGATCCGGTATATTCCTATCCCATCGATCGGGCGCTTGTATCAAAAAAAATAGGACGTCTCCTGGATATGGGTTCCAGCAAAAATACACTGTCCTACGGAGTGCTTCCGCCCAAATTACAGCGCAATATTCATTCGTTTCTGGAGCAGAAAAGCATCAGCAGCACAATGCTCGAAAGTGGGACCTTTGATGAAGAGTTTTCATTTGCTTATATCAAGGATGACAACATTAAGGGGCTGCTCCTCGCCCAGGAGAAGGATCCGGATCTATATCTGAATCTTCTTCTCACGGATAAAACAGACACTCTCATTGTATCCTGCCTGTTGTCAGCTTTGGCCAAGGCGGTCAAGGAGCATGCGCTCTATGACGGTCAGCTTATAATGGTAGTCACAAGCGATCATCTGAGGAACGGTCTGGAGAAGTTTTTTGGCGAGCATCTGAATATTCGGACATATTCGTGGTCAGCGCTGCTCAAGGTTTAAGAAAAAGGAGTAAACACATGGAAGACTGGAAATTTGAAAAATCAAGCTTCAAGGAAAAACATATCAGCAACAGCCTTAATGCTTCTAAAAAACTAATGTCGGATGAACAATTTACAAAAGTCTTTGGGCAGGATCAGATCACCGCGCAATTCAAGACTAAGGCTCAGGAGTTGGAGGCATCCAAAATTTTTTCGGATAAAAATCTGAATAAGAGACAGTTGATTCCACATGATGATCTTAAAAGCAAAATAACCCAGAAATATCATCAGGCATTCGGAAACAAGGAAGTCCGGTGGATTACGGAAGGAAAAAGGGCTGATCACTCAAAAAACAAGCTGAAACTACAGGATCATTTGAAAGAGGAATATGAGCTGCTGATTGAAAGACGCCAGGAAGAAATGCTGCAGTATGAGACCTATGTTACTGATGATGAAGCAGACAAGCTGGCCGTTATGTATAATACACCGGAGAAAAAAACTGCGCTTCGTGAATGGGCGATGGGGGCGAATACGGACAATATTCTTTTAAGGTTAGACGATATGGAGCTATCCCAGGAGATGATTGTCAACAATGCGAAAGAACTGATATCCGAGAAAGTGGAGGATCGTTTCAGAGCCTACTCCAGAATTCTGAGGGTAGTGGATGCTATAGATATAGATCAATTTGCCTATAGCACGGATCGGGAATTTGCTTCGAACTATGCGAAGAAATACGAACTGCTATGCAAAGGAACCTCAGCAGAGGTCTTTATCAACAAATTCCGCGAAGAGGGTGGCGGTTCCATCGATAATGTCTGCTTAGCCGATCTGGAAGTAAAGATCGATATGATGAAACAGTACAAGCAGGATTATGAGCTTCGGATGCAGCTTTTGAGTTCGCCATTGTACGCACTGATATCCACATCGGATATCAAGGATTATCAGGGAAACAGGAAGAGCCGCTCAGTACATGCTTCCCAGGAGCTAAAGGATTATATTACTCTTTTTGAGCAACTTGCCAACTCTAAGGTAGGTAAGAGAAAGGATATAACAGCGCTTTATAATGAAGGCATAAAGCTGAAAAGAGAGCAGCTTTCTACGGAGTATGTCCAGAGAGCACAGCATGAAATTAAAGACATCGAGGGCTACAAAGACAATACCGGTGCAGAAATACTGAAATCCCTTTCCGGGAAAAAGGCTCAGGAGATTAATTCCGGCTTTGACAAATCGGATTATGATTTTATGGAGAATACGAGGATCAATCTCGGGGATGAAAAGCTTCTTGGGTTGGATTATGAAGGTCTTAAGGCGTTGGAAACAGCCATTTCCGATACGATGAAAAATCAGTCGAAAAATGGTCTGTCGAAAAATGCTAATCTTTTGACGGCACAGGATAAGTTTGAAAAGCTTGTCGAGACGAGGCGTAAACTATTGGTTTCCGATAAGCAGCTCGAGTATTTTAAAAAATATCGGCATGGACTTGGCTGCGATTTCAATAATCCGAATTTTAAAGAAACAACGGAATATAGTGTGCTTAACGCTATCTACAAGGATAAAAGCACGATCAACAGATATAACGATGATAATGCTATTCTGAAGGGTAATTATCAAAAGCAGTTGTCTGAACTGGCACAAGAGCTGAAAGAGAACGGTTATAATGTATACGAAGGGCCGGCAGAACAGCTTCTTATTGAAAAGAGCTATGATAAGAAGCCGCAGATGGAAGAGAACAGTACGGCAGCGCTCTTCGATGATGCTTTGCACGCCAATTCCATGCAGTCCTTGAAAAAGCTCCAAAATAGAGATGGCTCCGGCAAAGCCGGTATTAAGAGATTCTTTGCAATATTCAAGGAAAAATACCCTGCAAAGTGTGGTGAACTGCCGGATGAAGCTATGGCGCAATCATATACCGAGAGAGAAGAGAATCATATTAAATGGTTTCTGCATCAACTTATAGGCCGGGATGAGCTGTCCTCGAAAGAGATTGATGACTTAGAGAATCTATGGAACAAGAAGCAGGCCTTTGATCAGAAAAAAGGTGAGCCGGTGAGCGACAAGCTCAGGAAGACGGTGTCCGACCTCCTTTCTGCCTGGAGGGAGTCCCTGAACGACCTTGAGATTGAGAAGGAGGCAATGCGATCCAAGATCAGACAGCATAACCGTACAAATGAGCTCAATAAGGAGAAAGAGCTTAAGGCAGCTTACGACGAGCGCAACAAGAACAAGCCAAAAGTCTCCACAGACAAAGATTATTGGCAGAAAAAGATCAAGGGCTCTTACAAAGCGATTGTGAAGCTGGAGACTGCCCCCAAGCTGGATTTATTTTTTAAAGCCAAACCAACAAACGATAAGATTCGTGAGCGGATCATTAACCATGAAGCCCGGCAGGAGAGACGCAATCTCTATATGCAGTATTCGGACGAACAACGGGAGAAACTGAGAAGTAAAACGACTTATGTGATTGATCAGTCGGAGCCGGATGAGATTAATCAGAGGAATCAGTATGGACGTCTCTACATGAACTCAATCCGGGATGTTGAAAAAGTGCTGCGCACTCTCAAGCCGGAGGCCTATTACAAGATCGACACAATCCGAGACCAGAATGATCCTAAGGAACGTACAGTAAAGCTCTATCATGCCGAGGGTACCCGACTTCTCGAGGAAGAGGGGCATGACGTAATAGAGATCGATGTCGGCGGATCCAGTTATCGGGAGCTATCACACGCTCAGAATGGATTTTTGGGCTATTCGGAGGGAGATGAATATGAGCTCCACAAGCAGTATGGAGACAAGTATCACAGCCACCGCAAAAATAAGACCATGGATTATATCCGTGTGAAGTCCCGTTCCGGCAAGAGTGAGAAAGCAAAGGACAGGAAGAAGTATCGTTATACCATTGCAGGACCTAGTCCCGAAACCGGAGGATTAACCAATAGCGGGGAATATAGTATACAAGAAACTACATATCATATTTTGGAGATTGGTCAGAAGCATTTGGAAGATATTTTCAAAAAGTGGCAGGAAGAGGATATTGCCTGGGAGAAGAGTAAACAGGGAGAGAATCCTGCAGATAAGAGACAGAAGATCGATTTCCTGCTGAGAGGACACAGCCGTGGCGCCGTAGGTTCTGTGATGGGTGCAATGAAGCTGAACTACTGGATTCACAATAATTATCCCCAGTATGCTGATCAGGTGAAGCTTCATCTCACACAATATGATGCAGTACCCGGTAAGTTTACTAACTGGGGAGGATATGATAAAGTCGATCACGCTGCCAAGGAGCATTCTGTTAAGTTCGAAAATGCCAGTGATGTAGTACAGGGCAATTTTACGGACAAGGAATTTTTACCATTGGGTTCCGATGATGTGGATACGACCATGATTTACTCCATGAATACGCAGTATCAGAATTACTTTGCGGCGCAGGAAGTGCGTAATGCCAAAAGGCTAATCTTTACGCCATTCAATCATGCGGTTGGTCTGGATGCAGATAGTACGGACGCTTCTCAGCTTGACCAGGAGGGAGAAAAGCTGCATGCCATGGCATTTTATGATACGACAACCGGTAATGCTTACAGGCAGTCAGGTCTTAATCATCTGCCGGATGGTGTCTATGTCATGGATGAGAAGCATAATCTTGTCAAGATTGGCAGTGTAGAGGAGTATGTCAAGATCATTCAGTTGACCGTCCCGGAGAATGAACTGAAAGAGCAGGCTGAACGTCATAAGTGCATGCTCCATGCGGTTGCCTCAAAATTCAAAGTGAGTGACGAGGAAGCTGAAGGGATCTGGAAAAAGAATAAGACAACCTCTGAGGTTAAGGAAGCTGCCGAAAAATGGAAGGTCTTCGATGCTCAGAACAAGGTTGAAGCACTACTCGACGAAGAGAATGAATCGATGGAATCAATTGAATCGGAATTTGATTACAAGCGCTTGAAGAAAGCGCTCATCGAAAGGCGTTTGTCTCATACGGAATATATTACCAAGAATTCACTCACGAACTGGCAGGAGGCTAATAAGTCAGGAAACGACAAGAATACGAAGGCGGACTCTGTGATAGATTTCCTCAAGAACTGTACTGAGGTCAACTACTATGCCGATTATGTAAATCACGACCTATTCGTCTATGATAAAACAGAAAAGAACGATGCGGTTCAGGAATTGACCTCCTATATAACTAAATTCCTGGAATCAGCACAATCCATCGATTTTGACGCTCTGAGTGATGAAGAAAAACTGATCGCCGATACAGCAGCTGACAAGGTGAGGGATCTGATTAATATGCCGAATCCGAATATTGACATTGACAAGATTGTATCCGTAATCAAAAAATCATCAGCAGACAGCTTCGACTGATTTTTCGTCTTTTAAGTGTAGACAAAGCAGCCTGTACAGATACATGCCGAAATGGAGAAATGTTTTAAAATTGAGATCTGAAGGATACAGAAAATGATACTTGCATTGTATGGCGCCTGAGCAATGATGCCTGGGGGTTTTGATGTCGGTATGGCTTTCGTTACTGTCGCAGTATTCATCGATCTAAGCTGCATTCATTATTTAATATGACTTAATCCGGGGAAACATTGATTTAATCAGTGTTTCCCCGGATTATCAGAAAGAAATGTATATTCATTTTGTATAAGCACCGATATTTACACATTCAGCTGATGTTAAGCTGGCATTTCCCTGCAGATCTGCATACCAGGTTATCACGTACAAATTCTTGTCGCTCCCGGTGCAAAGAGCCTTATAGTTTGTGCCGGATACAGGCTGTGTAGCCAGCAAAGCCACTGGATTAAATTTCACATCACCATTATTAACGGCGTCAAATGATTCCTGAGCACTTTGATCCGAAAGCATCCCTGGCTTGCCTGAGCTGCGGACAGCCCACGCACCTGTTGCACCTTTTCCAATAGGAGTTCCTGTCTGTATGTTGGTGACATCAATTGATGCAACACTGGCTATCGAATTGTTCCCTTTTGTGTCTGAATAAAGTTTAATGAAATAATATCTGGGTATTGCCTCATTGGCTTCTTTTCCGTAAGCAAGATACATATAGTTGGTACCGGACACTACCTGTGTTGCTACAAGTCCCAGCACGTCGAAATTGCCGCCATGGTCTTTAAGTGCTGCACTAATACGCGTGCTGTCTTCCTCACTCATCATGCAGGGGGTATTATCTGTAAAAAGTGTCCAGTCACCTGTTTTTGGTTTATTATCATTTGATGCGGCCTCAGCCTTGCCGCCGATAAAAACCAGGCTGATAATCACTGCGCAAATCAGGCTTGTTATAATCATACTTATTTTTCGCATATCACATACCTCCTTATACCACACAAATCTTCTTGTGGAATTTTTATTCCTGTGTATTTATTCGAATGATGGATGAAAAAAGCAATTCATAAATTAGTTGTATTGGAATGAAAGCAAAGGGTATCCGGAAAAGAAGATACTTCCCGGAAAGTGCTTGATCTTTTTAGATGAAGTACAGGAGTGCCAGGAAGCAATCACCTCCCTAAAATTCTGGGCAATAGACAATAGATACGACGTTATAGCTTCAGGATCATTGCTTGGGATTGATTATAAAAGAGCATCCTCATATCCGGTAGGGTATGTAGACTACAGTAAAATGAATGGAATGGACTTTGAAGATTTACTACTCGTTCTAATAATTGATTTACATATATGGGGCACTCCCGATAGTTCTGGCTGTCTGGGGATGATTCCCGTTTTTTGATTGTGGATACAGGGATATTGTAGTATTTTCCAAACTCTGTCTGGGAAAAACCCGTTATTTCCCTAATTTCTTTTATTGTCATAGTATTAAAGACCTTCGTGCAATTTCTTTAAATATAAAATAGCGCCCAATGGGTGCTTTTGCCAAATCAAAAACGTACATTATTCCCCATCCAAATTCTGTTGCCTTTAATGTACGTTTTGAGAAAAAATTTCCATTTGTACGTTTTACCTTAATGTACGATTTAGAAAAAGCGTACATTATCCATCTAACCCAGTATTTATCTGCCTTAGATGTATGTTAGGAATAATGTACGGAAATTTTAAGTTTCCAGCTTCTTTATTGGATTGGAGCACTTTACAGCGAAGAACAAATGTTCTATAATTTCTCTACAAACATTTGTTTGCGGATGGGTTTGTGGATGAGTGGAGGTCATTATGGGTAAAGTAATTGATTCTGTAGATGTCATTTGTGAACATAAGTCTGATGGGAGTGTCGTTCCGATGAGATTCAGGCTGCTGAATGAGGACGGCGATCTTGAGGCCTACACCGTGAAGGGCTACAGAGAGATCAGGAATAAGACAGCATATACGACACAGGACGGAATCTATGTATGTGGAATGGACATGGTATTTGAATGCAGGATCATATTGGGTGACACCTACCGGACTGTAAGACTTTACTTCAATAAAGAGAAACTCAGATGGAAGGCTGCAGTCTGAATCCTTGCGACTTACATTCAAATCCTTACAGATACTAAGCTTGAGACAATCTTGTTGATTTATTGTCTTAGATATTTCATTTGAAGGTAGTCGGGATTATTGCTAAACTGTAATTGCAAAGATAAGCAATTTGCAGGAATTAGTACCTCGAGAGGAATTAATTCCGACTATTGCGGAGTGGGTACGTTGGCTGAAAAGAAGCAGACATATAAGGAAGTGCTGGCTGATTATTATTACGATTCTGCGATGAGCTACCTTGTGATGAGGAATTCTGACCTTTATAGTTCTGTAAAGAGGATATTAGTGTGTTAAGATATGCAGAGATGCCCGATAGCAGAATCAAAGAGTTAATTATTCGTCGGTATGACCTCACGCCGACCTATGCCCAAAACTTTTTGGATGATGATTCCGATCCGGACGATTCCAGGCCATTGGCACTGTGATGATGTTAATCAACATGCTTGGTATGATTCATTCCTGATTACAAATCTTTTACAGTAGAACTTGTGTACAATATTGAAGACCTCCTGCAAAGGCGCCGAAATCATACATGACTGTATCCTCATTTATTGATGAGCATGAGCCGCATCACCTGTTCTGCTGCGGCAGCAAGATTTTTTTTGGCATTAGTATTGTCTATGGCTTCATCGAGTGTGGTCACGCCTCTTACAATGGGAAAGAATGCGTCGATACCATTTCGGTTGCACTCAACGGCCTGCTCTGTCACTCCACCGGCAAAGGCAATCACGGGCTTGCCGTATTTTTTGGCCAGCTTCGCCACACCAACAGGGGCCTTCCCCATGGCTGTCTGGAAATCCAGCATGCCTTCTCCGGTCACTAACAGATCAGCTTCTCTGATATAATCCTCGAGCTTTGTCTCTTCAAGTACGATGTTGATACCTGACTGTAATTTTGCATTGGTATAGGTTAAAAAAGCGAACCCAAGACCACCGGCGGCGCCGGTGCCGGGATATTTTGGATCTGCCTGGGGATATTTCTCCCGCGAAGCCGAAGCATAATAGCTGAGCCATCTATCCATATCCATGATCATGGATGGAGTTGCTCCTTTCTGAGGACCATACACTGCACTACAGCCATCGGTTCCGCAGAGAGGGTTCGTAACATCACAGGCTACCATGAACTCGCAGTCTTTAAGCTCCGGGATCACATAGGCATCGGTGATTGTCTCAAGCTCCTTAAGACCCTTGGCACCGAAGGGAATCTGTTTCCCGGCTTTGTCCAGGAATCCGTAGCCCAGCGCCTGCAGCATACCAACGCCGCCGTCATTTGTTGCGCTTCCGCCTATTCCCACAATAAAACGCCGACATCCCTTATTGATCGCATCTTTTATGACTTCTCCGACACCATAGGTTGTAGCATTTAAAGGGTTTAATTCATTTCTTGCAACCAGAGTTATGCCTGATGCGCCACTCATTTCCACCACGGCGGTCATGGTATCACGGATTATTCCATAAGCACAGCTCACCGGACTTCCCAAAGGACCGGTCACAACAACCTCGTGCCTTTCTCCGTTCATTCCCTCAATCAGTGCTTCCACGGTTCCCTCGCCGCCGTCGGCCAGCGGGCGGACAGCTACTTCCACTGTATTGTCGGCTCTTTTAAAGCCCTCAGCTACAGCATAACCGGCTTCGATGGAGGTCATGCTTCCTTTAAAAGAATCAATTGCTGTTACAACTTTCATAACTTTTTCTCCTTTTAAAACATGTATTGGCACGATTGCGGTATTGCTTTGTTATGAGTGTATTATAGACAAAAGAAATTTACCATGAAATGTTATGCATAATATTATTCATGTGCTATTTGACTTATTTATATTATCGGTAACACAGACTATGATTACAGCATATTCAACAGGGGACTTTACCATGATCACCTCAATTTCCAGAAATCTTGCTCAGCAGATTGTCGACAATATCCATGCTGTCTGCGGTTATCATGTTAACTTCATCAATACCAATGGAATGATCTATGCCTCCAGCGATCCGGATCGTCTGAACACATATCATGACATCGGAAGAGAGTCTGCACGAACCGGCGAAACCATTGAAGTGGAATCGGATGAGCAATTCCCCGGAACACATAAGGGAATCAATATTCCTGTGTTCCACCATATGCGTGTGATCGCAGTTGTTGGTATTTCAGGCGACCCCTCAGAGGTTCGGCGTTTTGCCAAACTGGCTGAACGGATTGCGAGCCTGCTTCTTCACGAACAGGAACTCAACGCCGCCCATCGTACATCGGATGAAAAAAAGCAGTACATGATCCGTTCACTGATCTATAGCGAATTCGAAAACATGGACTATCTGCGGGAATGTTTCAGGGAGTTTAAGATAACTGAGGGAGAGGACACCTTGTGCGAAGTGAAATATAAGCCTTACAGTGGAAATTTAAGTTTCATGATTTTATCTGAAGGTGACAGGATTGCTGTAATCTCTTCATCTGCGCTTCCCAGTAGAGAGCAGATATTCGAGGTTCGCGGCATAAGAGTTGTGCTTGATAGCGACATTGCTGTATCACAGCTTATGAAGTCGTGTGCAAAACTCGGGATACGTGTGCTGCATGCAAAGCCACGAAACTGCGAGGCCAAAGGCGTCATAGAAAAGTTCCATCAGGTGGTAGACGGCTTCATTGCAGAAGTGAGAGTCGCGCATGTACACAGTGTGGAAGAGCTGAATGAGAAATGGAAGTGGAATTGTTTCGGTATGACCCCCGGCTATACTGAAGTGTCTGAGTACCTCCAATTTCTGTCAGGGAACAGTGAGCAAAGATAAATATATGCCATGCCCCAGCACTCCGGAAATTGGGGATACTCAGAACCATTATACTGTCTTGATCATGTTACGATACTGTGTTGGAGTCATGCCCTTTTTTTTCCTGAAGACCCTTGTAAAGTAGGTCATGTCGTTTATGCCGCAGATTGAGGCTATGTTGTGTACGGGATAGTCTGTGGTGTTGAGGAGGAAGATCGCGTGGTCTACTCTTTTTTTGTTGACGTATTCTGTAAAGGTGCTGCCGGTTTCTTTTTTGAAGAGAGTAGCGAGGTAGCTCTTATTAAGTCCAAGGTCTGTGGCGGTCTGCTGAAGGGTGAGGCTGCTCTCCTTGAGGTTCTGGGAGATGTGATTCAATACATTTTGCATGACGGGGGAGTAGCCTGCGGTTGAATGTTGTCTGACCATCATACAGTAGCGCCGCAGCATCTCTCTGTGGACCTCCTTGTCCTCTCCGGGAGAAGTCATGCCCTCGATTCTGATCGCCATTCTTCTTGAGAGTTCGTCGAGATATACAGGGTGGACTTTTCCGCGCTCGGCTGCTTTTCTGCAGATCGTGTTCACAACAAAGAGGTTGTTCTTTTTGCTGCGAAGGGTACTGGTAGTCCTGTTGTCGACTCCGCTGAACGCCTTGTCCATGCTGTAGTGAAGCGCCATATCATAGTCGCCTCGGGATACAGCGTCCATTATCTTTTCTTCCATCTTGTATCTGTGCTCGAGCATCTGCATGGTATTCTCATTGGAGGTGCTGTCTGCTGAACTTATGTATTCCTGATCACGGTCTTCTTTTTGCTTAATGTATTCAAAAGAAAAATTTCCGTTTCCATACAGCATCTCTGAGAGCGTCTCGATATAATATTCAAGAGTTGAGGTGTTCTCCATATATGTTATGGAGGAGAAGTACTGGTTTAAAAACTGGAGAAGTCCCTGGGGAATGTTGTGTCTTTTGCATAGCTCCTGTGTCCTCTGGATGCCCGGGGGCTCTTGGAGGTAGGGGCCAAGTACCATGGCAAGAGGAAATTCCTGATCGGGCAAAGGAAACAGGATATAGTGACAGCCATAGATGTCCTCTGTGAAATATATGATGTGCTCAGTGTTAAAAGTCGGGGCAACTTCATAAAAGACTGAGTTGTTATTAGTCTGGGATGACAGTATTGTCTTTCGAAGCCCCAGATCTATGTCCTCACCGGGCGACTCATAATATAAGTCATTCCCGGTTGAAAATATGTTTTTAACCGGGATTTGGTCAATTGTAAAAGTTAATTCCACTTTGTAAGGTTAAATTCCACCTTGTAGGACTAAATTCCACAGGGTGGAGTTTTCTTTTTCTTAAAAGGTGGATTTTATCCACATTTACAGCTATAATTACTCAAAAGTCGGAAATCTGCGCATGACAATCAGAAGTCGAGTTCACGTTGTCCTGTTAAGAGTTAGTGAATTCCACCCCTAGAAGAGATAGGTATGAAAGTCATCCAACTGTACAGTACTCCGGCTTTATATTGAAATGGAAGTTTCTGCTGACGCAGAAACCTTGAATTAATAGTAGCGATTACTAACTGGTCAGATGCTGAGAAAAAAGAGATTCTTGTTGATATGTCAGTACTTACGAAAGACAAAGATGCGAAGTATGTAGCTTGTGGTTTTTATGCCGGGATGTATAAATCAGGTATCGGTGCTTGTGATATTGTGAACATGGGTGATATCAATCCGCATGCATCAGAGATAATCAAAGTACAAAAGATGACCGATAAGCCAATAATAGTAGCATCGGACAATAACTACACAATGGGCGGAGAATGCCTGGAACTTGCAGTTGTAAATGATGTACTCGTAATTGAAGTTCCAAACTTATTTCCTGTAGATATAAATTATATAGTTCTTTTACCTGAAGGTTTTGTTTATGAGGGAAGAGATTTGGTGGATGTTTTCAATCCATGGAAAAGTCCAGATATTAGAACACTTTCCTGTAGGGTTGAATTAGAAAAAAGATAGGAGGCACACGATGAAGATAGCAGTTATAGGACCTGGCTCCATGGGACTTTTATACGGAGCCAAGCTTTCAAAATGCGCTGATGTTACACTCTTTGGAAACAACAGGGACCATATCAGAGAGATAAACGAAAACGGTGTTACTATGAAAAGGGAGGATTCAGAGAATCACTACGATGTGAAGGCAGTTTTAAACGGCCAGGATACCGGGATATACGACCTTATCATACTATTTACCAAAGCCTATCTTACAGAAACTGCCCTTACAGAAAATCAGACCATCATTGGCCCCGATACATATCTTCTTACACTTCAGAACGGCGCAGGACATGAGACTGTATTAAAGCAATTCGTCGACGAAAAAAGGGTTCTTCTGGGAACAACTGCGCAGGGAAGTTCCAGAGAAAACGCCCACGTAATAGTCAACAGTGGACTTGGTGACACCTCCATTGGAGCATTTGTACCCTGTGATGAAAACAGCGTATTTCTACAAAGCATAAAGAACCTTTTCGAAAACGCCGGATTTCCTTGCGTGATAAGCGATAATATCAGACAGATGATATGGAACAAACTAATGATTAATGCCTCATCAAGCGTGCTTTCAGGAGTTCTTCAGGTAAAACAGGGCTATATTGCCGAAAACCCTGATGCATTTGAGATGTGCAAGAGCCTTATCAGTGATATATGTACTGTGGCAAATGCTGAAGGTATGTGCTTTGATACAGATGAGCAGATAAACAGACTCTACACTCACCTTAAAAATGCTCCTGATGGTCTTACCAGTATTTATGCTGATCTAAAAAACGGAAGAAAGACAGAGGTTGATTACATAAGCGGTGCCGTTGTAAACGCTGCCATAAAAAACAATATAAAAGTTCCTTCGCAGGCAATGATTGTCCATATGGTCCATGCCATGGAAGGGTTAAATGACAATACACGAAAAGAAGACCTGCTATGACAGCTTCATTCAAAAACTTTGAAATAGCACTTCCGGATATTAAGAACACGGTTTTTAACATAACAGATTATGGAGACCATGGGCAAGATGCGTGGAACAAAGCCTTTAATGACAACTTTTTCAATATATAACCTGGCAAGAAATAATGCTTTTGATTCATCAAAGGCAAAGAAAGAGCTCGGTTACCACACAAGGTCATATCGCGAGACCATCCACGACGAGGTTGAATGGCTCAAATCCGCCGGAAAGATTGCATAAAAGTTTATTTCTTTTTTAATGAAACAGAAACAAGCAAGAACAAATGGAGGAAGAGCATGGATAATACTGATATTTTTGAGTACAACTACAGTGCTGAAAGAGCCAGGGAAGTTGAAACCATCAGAAGAAAATATGTGTGGCAGTTATGGACTGGCTCTTCCAACAGACAAAATAAAACTTCATCATAAAGATTAAAAAAGCTATGAACTGATAATAATGATGTGTCAGTTCATGGCTTTTTTGATATGATTAATCTGGTATATGCAAACATAGTAGAGCTTGGATGTCAGTTTAAGGGAAACATGGCATAAGGTGGAAAGATCGTGTACAGATTTGAGCGTATTGGAATAGATGAAAAGGAAAGCATTAAAAAGTTGTTTGTAGGCGTTTTTACAGATAGGACTGATAAGCAGGCCATCGGGGATGAGCAGGATGATTACATGGCAGCGGTTCTGAATGTACATCAGAGTGTGCGGATCATTGAATCAAGCCATGAGATTCAGAAGGACGAAGAGAAAGGGCTTAAAGTAGTAGGCGCTATCTACAGAATAGAAGACGGCACCGTGGAATTTGATGTGTAAAGCGAAGGTGAGTAAATGTACCCTCCAATACATGAACAGACAGTATTTCCGGACAATTTCAAGAGATTAGAAAAACTATGGGAAAAGTATCCGCAGTTTCATGAACATTCAATATTCACTACATTGGACAAGCTATTGGAAGAACATGAATCATACCAGAAGGACTTCACAGAAGAGCTGAGAAAAGAGTATGAATCGGGCGGATATGACAAGTTTCTTATCCAGTTATCCTGGGCGGACCTGCCATATCGCTACGCTACAAAAGAGCTTATTGAGAAGAACGGACCGCTTAAGCCTAATGAGTTTGTTGAAAAGTTCATGAGCCAATTTTCAGATATAGATACTGATCATGAAACGGCGTTTATTTTTCCTGAAAGCTTTGCTTCTCATTTTTTTGTAGTAACGGAAGTCTGTAAAAGGGCAGAAGAGTTTCATCCAATCAGAAGCATTTTCCCTGATGAGGAGAAAATTCATTATCTTGCGGTGTTTGATAAAGAAAATATGGATGATGTGCTTCTTATGTATCATCTTCTTTACACAAGTGGTTCCCAGGAGGTATTTGGAGGATATTCACTTTATGATTATCCGTTCTCGTGGTACCAGACTCACCTCTGGCAGGATGGGACAGTTCTGCGTTCGCCATATCTTCCTGACAGACTGGCACAATTCCAGGGAAATATCCCATTTCACCATAACCCGGCGAAGACCGTTTATGTCAGAAGAAATATCGAACACATCCTTGACTGCGGTTATTTTAAATCAGAACTGGAATTCTTCCTGAATCTTACAACAGTAATCATGCCGATGCTGCAGTGGTGGTATCTGGATCTGGCACTTTACGAGGAACGGGACGGCTTAAGGACCAACTGGAGGCTGGAGCGCACAAAGATAAGGACACAACTAACGGCAGATGGAGTTATAAAACCAAGGTGGAAGCATGAGTTGTCGCTGTTTGAGGCAATCAGGAAAAGATATCCTGACACACTGTACCAGTACAGGCCGGAATGGCTCGGCAGGCAGAGCCTTGATATATATGTTCCATCAATCAGTACTGCAATTGAGTACCAAGGGATTCAGCATTACCATCCGGTGGATTTCTTCGGCGGGGAGGAAGCTCTTTTACAGAGGCAGGAACTTGATGAGCAGAAAAGAGCCCTCTGCAAAGAATATGGTGTAAGACTCATAGAGTGGGCCTACGATGTCCAGCCCACAGATGCGAACGTTAAAATGATTCTTTCAACTGATCGGGCAGATATTCTGGAGGATAGGGAATGATACTGAAAATTGAAGCATCTATTTTTGACAATAAGTTAGCTAAAACTAACAAGATGGCGTATCATTGATTATGATGATCTATATGAATGACAGAATAGAGAGGCACTTACAATGAAAACAGCTGAGCGATATAAGAAACTTACCATCAGAGAAATTACCAAGGCTGCGGAAGTATATGAGACAGATCATGCAGGCATTTATGAAATGTGTAAGGATGATTATCCATATATTGAAAAAGAACTTTCGCATATTAATTATCAGGAATTGTTGGGCTCGAATACAGATGCTGTGTATTCGGATTATAAAGTCGCTTATACACAAATAGCAAAGCTCTACAATATGTCTTATGACAGCGCTAAATACGATCTTATTTACGCTGATGAAGATGATATTCCTGAACTTGTAATAGAACATAACTGCACTACCTCACTGTATACATGCGGGCATCGGCGACTGATGACAACGCGGCAGCTGGAAAAATTATCGGTGGATTTGTATCGGTTATTTATCAAAGAGCGTCTGGAAAGCTATCTTGGGACCATAACAGGTGTACGCCCATATCTGACATCGCCGGTATCGGTTGAGCGATATCAGGAATATGCAACTTACTGATGAACTTAAAGAAAAGAGGGCATCAATTTGGCAACTTACGTTATATCTGATATTCATGGTCACTACGAGAAATTCGATAAGATGCTAAAGAAGATAGATCTTAAGGATGAGGATACCCTCTATGTCCTTGGGGATATACTGGACAGAGGACCTAATCCTATCAAGACACTTTTTAAGCTCATGGAAATGCCCAATGCCATATGCATGGTGGGAAATCATGAACTAATGGCGCTGGAGTGCTTTAAGTTTCTGACAAAAGAGATAACAGAGGAATCCTTACAAGATCTTGACGAAGAGACGATCGACAACTACCTGTGCTGGCAGAACAATGGTTGTGATACGACCATTGCTGAGTTCAGGGCGCTTACCCTGGACCAAAGACAACAGGTGATAGATTTCATAAGAGAATTTCTGATATACGAGGAACTTACTGTCAAAGGGAAAAAGTATCTTTTAGTCCATGCCGGACTGGGAAACTATTCACCTGAAAAAGATATAGAGGACTATTCGCTAAAAGAGCTTATATGGGATCGTGCTGCATACAATATCCGGTATTACCCTGATACGTTCGTAGTAACAGGGCATACACCTACACAGTATATCGAAGAGAACCCCAATCCAGGAAGCATCTACAAGGGAAATAACCACATAGCTATTGATTGTGGCTGCTGCATTCCGGGTGGACGGCTTGCAGCCATATGCCTGGATACATGGGAAGAATACTATGTGTAATACAGGAACACAGAATAAGTGGCAAAATTCCTGGAGCGGCGGTGTGCTAAAAAAGGTACATCGCGTTATTTATTATATGATCATAAAAGTACACGATGCTATTATTATGATGTTGAGGTCAAAAGTCACCTTGCGTCTCCATGGCTGTGCATATTGTACAATCACTTCGGGCACGCTTTCGCTCCTGCTCGCTGGTAGCGGTACTAAGAGGCCAAATTACGGCCTCTTAGTGCCGGCCGCTCACAAGGGCCTCTCAGCTGCTTGTGCAATATGCACAGCCACGGAGCCACCAGGTGACTTTTGACCTCAACATCATTTTTATAGTACTATTGTGATTATACTCCTGGTTATTGGGGCAGACTCTAGAACTATCTGAAATAATATTCTGCTGCTATGAGGTTAAGAAAAGGATGATTAAAACAATTTTATGTTATGGCGACTCAAATACATATGGATCTGAACTTCTTATGTGAGTTACACTAAGACGAATAAAACAAATAAAATCACTCCCGAACCCCGAAAACATGCGGTTTTTACTTGCAAATCAATGGTATAAATGATATAATTTTAGTGTAACATTTACACTGAAAGGGGGTGCCATTGTATTACAATTTTACTGTCAAGATTCCGGTTATTCCGGGAAAAATTATCCGCAAGAAAAAGGGGAATTCAACATATATTCTTTATCAGTACGGACAGAAGTACAACAAGGTAAAACAGTACTCTGTACCGGTAAGAGCTATCATCGGTAAGGTCCACCCGGATGATAGTACTCTGATGTATCCTAATGAAAACTATCAGGTTTACTTTCCTGATGTCGAACTTCCGGAAGAGCTTCCTGATGCATACAGGAGCTGTTCGCTGAGAATTGGTTCATATGCTGTAATACGCTACGTTCTTAACGAATACAAAATACCCGAAATGCTGACTAAAAGATTTGGTGACGATACCGGGCTTCTTCTCGATCTTGTTTCCTACATGATCGTAGATGAGGAAAATGCCGGCCAGTACTATCCCGATTTTGCATTCTGCCATCCGTTGTTCTCAGATGGGATGGGGATTTACAGCGATTCAAAAGTAAGCAGATTTCTCAGCTCATTTACCAAGGATCAGACGATCGGTTTCCTTGATGACTGGAACAGGAACCGTGACCATAAACAGCGGATATACATATCCTATGATTCGTCCAATAAAAACTGTCAGGCAGGAGATCTTGAGCTTGTTGAATATGGAAAAGCTAAGGATGATAAGGGCCTCCCTGTATTTAATATGGCAATCGCATTTGATAATTCGAACCGCGTGCCTCTGTTTTACGAGGAGTATCCCGGCTCTATAACTGACATCTCTCAGTTTGTCCATACAGTCGATAAAGTTACTGAGTATGGCTACAAAAATGTAGGTTTTATTCTTGACCGCGGATATTTCAGCAAAGAAAACATCAGGTATATGGAGAGCGAGGGCTATGCCTTCATCATGATGGTCAAGGGGCAAAAGGAGCTGGTTTCCTCTCTTGTTTTGGAACATCGCGATACATTTGAGACAGACCGCGACTGTAATATACGCTCATACAGAGTCTATGGCAAGACCGTTAAGGCAAAGCTTTATGAGGATGATTCTGCTGAGAGGTTTTTTCACATCTACTTTGATCCTTCTAAGCAGGCAGCTGAGCGCGAACTGCTGGAGCTTCATCTGGACAGGTTTAAGCAGTATATGGACAAACATATGGGACAGGCAGTATCCCTCGGTAAAACTTACGGACATTACTTCAAGCTCACCTACGATAAGAAAGGAAACCTGATATCGTACAAGGAACATAAGGATGTGATTCAAAGGGAATTGCAGCTGTGTGGCTATTTCTGCATAATCACATCTGAAGAGATGACAGCAGCCCAGGCTTTGATACATTACAAAGGGCGGGACATCTCAGAAAAACTGTTCAGCGCCGACAAGTCTTTTATCGGATCTAAGAGTGTCCGTATCTGTAGCAACGAAGCTTTATCGGCTAAACTTTTTATTGAATTCATAGCGCTGATTGTCAGAAATCGAATATACAACCTCCTCAAGGAAACAATGATCAGGCTGGATGCCAGACCTAACTATATGACTGTACCTGCAGCTATCCGTGAGCTTGAAAAGATCGAGATGATCCGCAGAAACAATGGCACTTATAAGCTTGATCACGCAGTCTCCAAGCGGCAGAAAACAATACTGAGCTCATTTGGTATGGATGCTGACACCATAAAGGCTCTCGCCAAGGATATAGGGACATTGCTTAAAAACAACCAGTCGCTTATGGATGATACAGATGAACCGGATGAGGAGGAGTACGAATATGGCACGGATGAAATCGATATCTTCGATTGAAAAGGAAATATCAGAAGTCACCACGGAGCTTGAAAAGGCGCAGGAACGATGTGACGCCTTATCAGCTCAGCTATTAGCATTACAAAATCAAAAACAGGAAGCCGAATCCAAACCGGTCATGGATGCTTTCCGAAAAAGCGGAAAATCTATGGAGGAGCTGATGACAT
>JAILJR010000145.1 GCA_024694565.1 Butyrivibrio sp.
AATGAGGAATAAACCAAGAAAAATCCGGCCTTCAATTTGGCCGGATTTTTCTTTATCGATTAAATCCTGCGTGTGGCTTCGCGGAGCCAGTTCAGGATTTTTGCATCGCTGATGAGTGGGCTTACCTTTTTGTAGACCATATCATGGTAGTCGTTCAGGGCTTTTATGTCCCTGGGCTCCATGTACTGTGGATCGATGGCCTCCAGGTCGATAGGAGCGTAGGTCAGGTGGGCGAAGTGGAGGAAATGGCCGTATTCGTTGGTCTGGCCGGATACTACTTCCAGTATATTCTCAATCCTGATACCATATGAGCCCTCGATGTATACGCCGGGTTCGTCGGAGACGATCATGCCGGGGAGCAGGAGAGCTTCGTTCTGGCCGGGGGTGAAGCGCCATCTGATGTTCTGAGGGCCTTCGTGAACATTGAGGATGTAGCCGATTCCGTGACCGGTTCCGTGTTTGTAGTCGATACCCATATCCCAGAGGGCCTGGCGTGCAAGGATGTCAACGTTTTTGCCGCTGCACCCTTCAAGGAAGTTGGCATTTGCAAGACGAAGCATTCCGACTACTGTTGCTGTGTAGTTGCGCTTTATCTCATCGCTGATTTTGCCAACAACAATGGTTCTTGTAACGTCTGTGGTTCCACCCATATATGTTCCGCCTGAATCTACGAGAAGCATTCCTTCCGGCTTTACTTCCTCGCAGCAGTCCTCTGTGGCTTCGTAGTGAGCCATTGCTGCATTGGCATTATAGGCGCTGATTGTCGGGAATGAGAGCTCTATAAAGCCGGGAAGCTCTGCTCTCATGGAGTCAAGCTTCATGGCTGCAGAATACTCAGTCATCTTAGTTTTTCCAACGTTTTCTTTTACCCAGTAGATGAACTCAGTGAGCTTTGCGCTGTCTCTAAGGTATACCTCTCTGACGTTCTTAAGCTCTGTGTCGTTCTTGCAGGCCTTGAGCATCTCGGTGGGATCCTTCTCGTTCTTAAGGCTTACTCCGGCTTCTTTTGCCTTGCCGGAAAGGGCCTTGAAGGTCAGGTAATTGGTATTTCTCTTGTCAAAAAGGACATCTCCTTTTAAGTTTGTGTCCTGAATGCTGCTTATGAGACTGTGGTAGTCCTTAAGGCCTATTCCTGCATTTTGACAGTATGTTCTCACTTCATCCGTGATCTCTTTTTTCTGAACAAAAAGGTCAAAGCTGTCCATGGTGATCATGGCATAGGAAAGAGCCACCGGGTTACATTCGACGTCGTTTCCGCGAAGGTTTGTAAGCCACATGATGTCATCCAGCTTGCTGAGGAGATAGAGTGTTGTGCTATACTCATTCATCTTGTCGCGAACAAGAGAAAGCTTCTGGGCAAAAGACATACCGCAGAGTTCATCAGACAGGACATACATATCATGGCATGGAAGCTGTGGCCTGTCAGTCCACACATCCTCTGCCAGATCCTTGTCATACTTAAGGCTGACTTTGTTTCCTGCGAGCTTCTTTTCCAGATCCTCTCCGATGCTGGTGGAGATAACTCGTCCGTCAAAGCCAAGGGTCTGTCCCTCTTTCATGTTGGCAATGAGAAATTCGGATATGGTGGGCACGCCGGGTTCAAGCATTCGGAAAAGCTCAACGCTTGTTCCTTTCATCTGATTCTCGGCCTGGATGAAATAGCGGCCATCAGTCCACATTCCGGCAGCGTCCTGACTTACAACAAGAGTTCCGTTTGAACCGTCAAAACCGCAGAAATATTCTCTTACTTTAAAGAAATCTGCAGAGTATTCGGAATTATGGAAGTCAGAAGTGGGCATCATGTAGTAGTCGATGCCTTCCTCAGCCATCTTCTTACGGAGCAGGGACAGTCTGTCCTGTATCACTTTATTTTCACTAGACATTAATTATTCCTCCAAATTGTTTTTCTGACTTCTGTATTTTACCATCTTTTGCTTTTTTCTGTTATAATATTTGATGCTACAGGTAATAATTACATTTCAAGGAGATGATTATAACTATGGAAGAAAAAGATATTCTTAAACTCATCGATCACACACAGCTCCAGCCCAATGCAACCTGGGAAGACATTGTTTCCCTCTGCGGTGAAGCTGTAAAATACGGCACTGCAACAGTTTGCATCCCTGCCACATATTTAAAGAGAGTTCATGACAAATACGGCGATAACTTAAAGCTTTGCACAGTAATTGGTTTCCCTCTTGGCTACAACAGCGCCAATTCCAAGGTGGTTGAGGCTAAGGATTCCATCGCTGACGGAGCTTCTGAGATTGATACCGTTGTTAACATCAGCGATGTCAAGAACCACAGATATGATGAAGTTAAGAAAGAGCTCCAGATGATCCGTGAGGCTTGCGGCGACAAGCTCCTGAAGGTCATCATCGAGACCTGTTACCTCACAGAGGAAGAGAAGATTGAGCTTTGCAAGATCGTAACAGAGGTTAAGGCTGACTACATCAAGACATCCACAGGTTTTGGTACAGCAGGTGCAACTCTGGCCGACATCGAGCTCTTTAAAAAGAACATCGGTCCCGACGTCAAGATCAAAGCTGCCGGCGGTATCAGAACCATCGAGGACGCCCTCGCTTATGCAGAGGCTGGTTGCAGCAGAATTGGTTCTTCCAAGGTTGCTCCGCTTATCGCTGCAAAGTATGGTCTTTGACGGGTGCGCAAATCAAATATGGACATAAAAATGAGGCTGCACATTTGAAGTGCAGCCTCGTTATTTTATGACTGATAGATGTACATGCCGTCCCTTCCGTGGTCTTTGACATAATACAGTGCCTTGTCCGCAGCACCAAGGAGCTCAAGAAATGTCTTTCCATGCTTCGGGAACAGTGCAATTCCGATAGAAAGGCTTACATCCTTTGCATATACTTCATCTTTTATTCTTTCCTTCAGAGCATTGCGAAGATCTTCTGTCAGGGTCGTTAAATCCTCCCTGCTGTTTACGTTCTTTAGAAGAACAAGGAATTCATCTCCGCCAAACCTTCCGCAGATATCCATTCCTTTGAATATATCACTTATGACACTTCCGATCTGCTCAAGCACTTTGTCGCCGGCAGTATGCCCATAGGTATCGTTGATATTCTTGAACTTGTCTGCATCAATGAGCATGATCGCATGAGCATCATTCTTACGGGACGAGAGCAGTGCTGCGCGGATTATATCCTCGCAGGTTGCCTTGTTATACAGGCCGGTGAGACGATCGTGTTTGGATTTTTCCTCCAGATCCATCTTCATCAGCTGCTGCTCAGTGACATCATTGATAAGTCCTATTATGCCGCTCACATTTCCGTTGTTATCAAAGACCGGCCTTTTTATCAACTCCAGGTATTCTGTCTTACCGTCAGATTTTTCCTCGATGATGTAATTTGTACCAACACCGGTTTGTATTATGCGCTGGTCGGCATCGTATGCCAGTTTTGCATTTTCTTTATCTTTTCTTATGTCAATATCTGTCTTTCCCCTGATAGTCCACTTGAAGTCCCCGTCATCATCAAGATGGTGCCAGTAATGAGTGGCAAAGACATATCTTCCTTTTGCATCCTTGAGATAGATATTTGACGGAAGCTGCGTCAGCATGTTCTCAATCTCTGCAAAAGTCGCTGAATCCTTGCTCCTGATTGCGTTGTTTACCCGCAGATTTACCAGCTCATCTTCGTCGGGGAGAACTATATAGTCGCTTACCCCTTCTCTCAGGCATGTGAGCATGTCTTCCCGTGAAGGCTTCCGGGCCAGCACGACAGTAGGGACTGATACAAATCTCATATCGTCCTTCATCTTTTTGTGCATGTCAAAGTTCATCTCGATGCCTCTTTTAGCATCTACTACGATACATGCCAGATGTTCCCTCGGACCCATGACCAGTTCTATCATTTCATCAGTATTATGCGCGATAATGACATCATATGTTTCGCGCATTATGTCAGTGAAATGGTTGTACTCCGGGTAATCGGGAAGCCTTATTATCATCTGAGGTTTATAGACATTCCTTGACTTTCTATCTTTGATAGACATTTTGTCATGCTCCTTGTTATTACCATATACCTCTGTTCCTGTGCGTAATATAGATGATAAAAAGATATATTTTCACAAATTAATTGTATCACGCCAGGCCAACATTAATTCTTAAATGTCCATAAAAAAGTCTAAATGTTAAAAGTGTCTAAAATACCCCCCAAACCCTTGAAAATATGCGTGTTGGGGTTATAATAATATTAGAGCAAAGCTACAAGCTCTCCTGGGATGTCCGACACCTCCTGTGTAATTTGAACCTACAGTTACTTTAAACGGGACTCCTACATTACCTGTTTGATTGCCACGCCTTCGGCCCTGCGTATACGCAGACAAGCTACGGGAGAGGAAGGCAGGAATTCAGGTTGCGGTAACCCACCTGGCGTTAGCTAGGAGTCAAATAACAGGAAACGGCATTTTGGGAAT
>JAILJR010000154.1 GCA_024694565.1 Butyrivibrio sp.
AGGATACTGCTCCCTGTATGTATGCCGCTTATCGCAGTGCTGATCCTCTGGCAGTTCGTAGGAATGTGGAACAGCTACTTCGATGCAATGATATACCTCAACTCAGCAAATAAGCAGCCGCTTCAGCTGGTACTACGGGCAATACTTATCCAGAATGAGCCCGATCCCGGAATGA
This sequence comes from Butyrivibrio sp., assembly GCA_024694565.1. Lineage (GTDB taxonomy): Bacteria > Bacillota > Clostridia > Lachnospirales > Lachnospiraceae > Butyrivibrio. Next base: position 176 of record JAILJR010000154.1, read on the forward strand.
TAGCGGACATGCAGAGCACAGCCCAGAGAGCACAGCTGGCAGAGCTTTTGAAATACGCAACCATCATTATCTCAAGTCTTCCGCTTGTAATAATGTACCCGTTCTTCCAGAAATATTTTGACTCAGGAATCATGGTTGGGTCAGTTAAGGGATGATGAAGAAGCACTGGGGGATTTGGATGCGCTGAAAAATGGTTGAGCCGTGAGTGGAACCGGTGAAAAATGATTTGGTCGGGAGATTTACATCCGGTGAGGCAATCCTCCGGTGGACAAGGTTATGTTAATTCACCTGAATATTGCAGGTTTGAATATTTGTTTAGAGAGAAAAGGAGAGGAAAAATGAAGAAGAAAACAAAGAAGTTATTAGGTGCAATACTTATCGCAGCAATGTCAATGAGCATGCTGGCAGGTTGTGGGAGCGGTTCAGCAGGCGGCGGAAGCAGCGCAGCATCAGTGGATGCTGAGAATATCAGCTTCCCTCTTGCAAACAAGGTAACAATCTCAGGCACTATCAGCTATCCTTCAGGCACAGAGTCAGATCCAAACAAGCGGACAATCTTCAAGAGGCTTGAGGAGGAGACAAATGTACACGTTGACTGGACTGCTATTTCAAACGACCAGTGGACAGACAAGATCCAGCTCAACATGGCCAACAAGAACACTCTTACAGATTTCGTGTTCAATGCAGGCTTTTCAAATCCAGATCTTATAAGATATGGTGAGCAGGGCGTTATCATTCCTGTTGAAGAGTACATCGACAACAACATGCCTAACCTCAAGAAGGTTTTTGATAAATATCCTGAGTATCGTACAATGTGCGAGGACTCCGAGGGCCATATCTGGGCTCTTCCTTGGATCGAGCAGCTTGGATCCAACAAGACTGCTATCCAGACAGTAGGCAACAACTTCACATACATAAACAAGAAATGGCTCGACTTCCTTGGACTGCAGACACCTACAACTGTAGATGAGTTCGAAGAGGTACTCAAGGCATTCAAGGATCACGCTTCTGAACTCCAGGCAGAGTTTGGTATCGAGGGTGACATCATCCCCATGTCCTGCATCATGAACGACCAGGATCCCAGCCTTCTTATCAACGGCTTTGGTGAAGGGTATGGCGACAACGATATGGGACAGCACATCGCTGTAACTGACGACAAAGAGGTTATCTGCACAGCTACACAGGAAGGCTTCAAGGAAGGTATGCAGTGGCTCCACAAGCTCTATGATGAGGGGCTCATCGATCCTGAGTGCTTCACACAGGACTGGTCAACATATGTTGCCAAGGGGAAATCCCACAGATACGGCGTATGCTTCACATGGGACGTTGCCAACATCGACAACCTCGAGGACTTTGTACCTCTTGCAGCACTTGAGGCTGATACTAAGAACGTAACTCCTATGAACGCCTCCTTCACATCTGGTTTTGACCGCGGCAGATGCGTAGTTACCGCAAAGTGTGATAACCCTGCATTCGTATGTGCATGGCTTGACCTTATGTATGATCCTTTCCAGTCACCTCAGAACAACTGGGGAACCTATGGCGAGGATGACGAATTCGATATCTTTGAGCTTTCAGAGAATGTAAACGGCGGGAAGATGTTAAAGCATGCACCTCTCGGAGATGCTTCACCTGTAGAAGTAAGAGAAGCAGAAGCTGTAGGCGGACCTCTTGCAATCCTTGATGAGTACTATGGCGTATATGTAACATGCCCCGATGATGCCCAGTATCGTCTCGACTGGATCAAGGAGTATTACACAGACGACATGAACTGTGAGTATGTATATCCTAATGTATTCATGACTGCAGATGACACGGAGAAGCTCACAACAATCCAGACAGATCTTATCAGCTACATCAACTCAAGCAGAAGTAACTTCGTGATGAACGGTCTTACAGATGCAGACTGGGATGCTTACATCAAGCAGGTAAATGCATACGGCCTTGACGACTACATCGCAATCTACCAGAAGTATCTTGATGAGTTCTACAAGTAATGAATTGCAAGACGGCTACAAGTAATAAATTGCAAGACGGGGAGGAGGTATCTCCTCCCTTTTTAAACAACTGAGTAATGTATCAAATATCCTAAGAAATATGAACTGATGTCAAGAGAGGGAGACATGAGCGAGAAATTAGAAAAAGCAAGAGAATATGAGATAAAGAAAGAAAAAATGATTCCTGAGGAGCAGAGACCTCTTTTCCATCTGACTCCAAGATGTGGCTGGATGAACGATCCAAACGGCTTTAGTGTATACAATGGTGAATATCATATGTTTTATCAGTATTATCCCTATGATACCGTATGGGGGCCTATGCACTGGGGGCATGCAAAGAGCAGGGATCTGATTACCTGGGAATATCTACCTGCTGCAATGGCGCCGGATGAGGAATATGATAAGGACGGATGCTTTTCGGGAAGTGCCGTTACAATGGATGATGGGAAGCATCTTCTTGTTTATACCGGAGTGCGCAGGGAAGAGGATGAAAACGGCGGAATGCATGATGTTCAGACTCAGTGCATTGCTGTCGGCGACGGGGTGAACTACGAGAAGTATTCGCATAACCCTGTTGTTGATGAGACTACGCTTCCTGAAGGCGCCGGAAGGTTTGATTTCAGGGATCCAAAGGTCTTTAAGGAGAACGGAAAATATGTTATGGTAGTTGGTAATAAGACCGTGGACAGGGACGGCCAGATTCTGCAGTATGTAAGCGATGACGGCATCAGTTGGAAATACGACAGGCTTCTTATTAAAAACAACCACAGATTCGGTGTGATGTGGGAATGCCCCGATTACTTTGAACTTGATGGAAAACGAGTGCTTCTTACAAGCCCTCAGGATATGCTTCCGGAGGAGCTTGAATTCCACAACGGAAACGGAACATTGTGCGTTATCGGCAGCATCGATGAGAATGGCGATTTCTGTGAGGAGAACTTTCAGTCGGTTGATTACGGCATAGATTTTTATGCGCCTCAGACAGTACTTACCGGTGATGGCAGAAGGATAATGATAGCCTGGATGCAGAACTGGGATACCTGCGGCATCGGACGTGATGACTTCCCGTGGTTTGGCCAGATGAGCTTCCCCAGGGAAGTGACCATTTGCAACAACAAGCTGATCCAGAAGCCGGCGAGGGAAATCTCGGATTACTACGGGAAGAGAATCAGCAGGCAGAATGTACTCATATCTGACAGCACATCACTCTCGAGCATCGAGGGCAGATGCATAGATATGACTGTGAAAGCAAGGTCAGTGGGCGAAGAGCTCTCTTATAAGAAGTTTGAAATAAGGTTTGCTGACAATGGAAAAGCGTACTCTTCCATAGAGTATGACCCTGCAGCCAATATTGTAAAGATTGACAGGAAGCATTCAGGAAGCAGAAGAGCAATCGTGCATCAGAGAAGATGCAGGGTTGCAAATAACAGGGGTGAGATCACTCTCAGACTGCTCCTTGACAGATACAGCTGTGAGCTCTTTATCAATGACGGCGAGCAGGTAATGTCCATGGGAATCTTTACAGACATTAAAGCTGAAGGCATCAGCTTTAAGGCAAACGGTGAACTTTTAATGGATGTTGTGATGTATGAGCTGGAGAAGAAGTGATTGCGTGTAGGATGCTTTAAGGCAAACGGCGAACTTTTGATGGATATTGTGGTGTATGTACTTGAAAAGAAGTGAGCGGCGCGCAGGATAAGTAAAGAAATGGTTGAGGCGCTACACCGGGGATGTAAATCATATTTCATGAATAGGAGATGAAGAGATGAGCAGATTTGATTTTGTGGCATTAGGGGAACTACTTATAGATTTTACTAATGATGGGGAGAGCTCACAGGGGAATCCCATGTTTCAGGCAAACCCGGGCGGAGCGCCCTGCAATGTACTTGCCATGCTGCAGAACCTGGGCAACAGAACAGCTTTTATTGGAAAAGTCGGAAAAGATTATTTCGGGAATATGCTCAAAGAGAGAATTGAGCAGCAGGGAATAGATGCTTCGGGGCTGGTTCTTGACAGTGAAGTCCACACTACTCTTGCATTTGTCAACAAGCTGCCTAACGGTGACAGAGACTTCTCTTTCTATCGTAAGCCCGGTGCTGATATGATGCTGTCCGCAGATGATGTAAGGAACTGCTCGGAACTACTTGAAAATACAGATGTGTTCCATTTTGGCACGTTGTCAATGACTGACGAGCCCGCAAGGGAAGCTACGAAGCTGGCAGTTGAGACGGCGAAAAAGAGTGGTGCAATAATCACCTTCGATCCAAACTACAGAGAGCCGTTGTGGGACTCTGTGGATGCAGCTATTGAAGCCATGAAGTATGGCTTTGAAAAGTGTGATGTACTCAAGATCTCTGACAACGAGATCGAGCTGGTAACAGGCATGTCGGATGTCTGTGAGGGAGCTAAGAAGATTCAGAAGGACTACAACATTCCTGTTGTATTTGCAACTCTTGGTCCGGATGGAAGTATAGCTCTTTACAAGGATATGGAAGTAAGGAAATCCGGTTATAAAAATCCTGACACAATAGAGACTACCGGAGCCGGCGACACCTTCTGTGCATGTGCGATTGACTTTATACGAAGAAACGGAATTGATGATCTGACTGAGGATGGACTCATGGAGTGCCTGACATTTGCAAATGCAGCTGCCTCGATTATTACCACAAGAAAAGGGGCGCTCTCTGTGATGCCGACTAAGGAAGAGGCGCTGGGATTCCTTGATGGATGGGAGTGATGTTCTGGGCAAGGAGGAAGCAATTTTCGAATGTGCCATGAATGGGAGTAACGAGCCGGGGCAGGAGGAAGTGGTCCCGAGGAAGTGCGATGGACGTGAGTGATGTACCTGGTCAGGAAGAAGCCTTTCCGGGGAAGTGCGATGGACGTGAGTGATGTACCTGGTCAGGAAGAAGCCTTTCCGGGAAAGTGCGATGGACGTGAGTGATGTACCTGGTCAGGAAGAAGCCTTTCAGGGAAAGTGCGATGGACGTGTGAAATGCACCGGGATAGGAGAAGCATCTTCTAAGACCTGTGATGGATAGACATTATGTATAGAAAGCTCAGCGACTTAGGTCGCTGAGCTTTTTTCCGTAAAAAAAGTCGCGTTCAAGGGTTTGGAACTCTTTCCACATGGATAGAGTCTTGCAGCTGTCGCTGCGTGGACATGCTTCGGCGTCCGGTGCAAGGCAGGCAACAGGAGCAATCGGGCCCTCCATTGTTTCAATTATCTCACCGATAGTATAATCTTCCGGAGCTCTGGTGAGCTTGTACCCGCCATGCTTCCCACTGGCACCGGTAAGAAGCTTTGATCTGACAAGTTCTTTTGCGATGATCTCAAGGTACTTTTTTGATATTCCCTGTCTTTCGGCGATATCCTTTAATGGGATGTAATCCTCGGTATCCTGCTGAGCGAGATCAATCATTATACGTATTGCATATCTTCCTTTTGTTGAAAACATAGATATACCTCCTAGCTATATATCCTATTATATACTGGATTAGTAGGAAAATCGACAGGGTATAGGTTTGGGTGACAGCTGAATTGTAACTCTTTTTTTGTTGCAATTCATTTGCCAGTCATCCTGTTCCGGCTGGCTGACCACTGATTTATAATTCTTTTTTTGTGATAACGGTGGACCTGTTTGAAAATTGCTTTGACCTTTTTTGATATTCAATATATAATGATTGAAGCGAAAGCTTTATATAGTCTGATTGGGGTATTAGCGCAGCTGGGAGCGCGCCACACTGGCAGTGTGGAGGTCACGGGTTCGAGTCCCGTATGCTCCATCTGATTGCATAAGCCGGTATTTAAGCAGGAACTGCTTAGATATTGGCTTATTATTGTATGAGTTGCCCGACAAAAGCTCATTATTATTACTACACCTGAATTATTCATGACACCTTAGAACCACTCAAAAATCACTTTGAAAAATTTTTCGAAGCGCAGGCGCTGGAAATTATCGCGCTTGGAGGCTGAAAAAGGGCAGACTATCCC
>JAILJR010000163.1 GCA_024694565.1 Butyrivibrio sp.
TGATCAGTGTGGGCTTGGCGGATTACTACAGGATCAAAGTAACCTGGAGGCGCCCAGCATGCCAACGCACATATCGCTTGAGAAGCTGTTTGATATCGCGGATGTTTTGAACGTGCCGGTGATGAAGCTTTTTGATTTCAGGGAGTGAAATGCCCTGAGGACTGTTGAGATTGACGAGCGGGTGCAATAGATTCCTTTTTTTGGACTCAGCTAGTGTCACGCCGGCTGAGTCCTTTAAATTTCTACCTCAGCGAGTTATTAGAGCAGAGATGGAAGGATCCAGAGATCTTCCAAATAATCGCCCAGTTTGTTATCTACAATTTCCCCAGAAACAACACGATCAATTATTTGTTTCGGGACAGTAAAGCTGATGACTTTTCCTTCAGATCCGTCGGTCATATCTGCAACCGCCCAGTATTGGATTGAATCGTATTTATCACCACCTTGATTTTTTATTATGTCACATACTGAATAGTAATTCTGATCGATTGTTGCCTCCTTAGAGTAGCTTGGAGAAATTTTTGCCTTAATTATTAAAGATGTTCCGTTGATAGTCGTATCGCGTAGATCACCGAATCTGAGTGAAAATTCTTTATTTGCGCCAGGAATTCCATACATTGAAACATAGTTAAAAATATTTAAGGCCTGTTCCTCTGTTAAGCCGTTATCCGCTCCGATCAGCTTAAATGTTTCGTGCTCATATGCTTCTGCCTCATCTGGATCTTCTGGTATTTTTTCATAGCTGAAGGCATCTTTCAATTCGCGATAAATATCAATTAATTCATCGGCAGTGACAGATATGCCATCCAACATAAAGCCTGACTCATCAACAAAATCGAGACCATTTGCTTCTTCAGCTGATTCAGTTTCAGCAGAGCAAGTCGTAAGTTGCTCAAGATCACTGACACGCTGTTCAAGCGCAGCGACTTTAGCCTCCAACTCCGCGATCCGGTCCTCATTCTTTCCTGCCATGGCAGGCGATGCCGGCAGCAAGAGCAGTCCCGCTGCCATTAAGATACAAAGTTTCTTTTTCATTTTTTAACTCCTTTCTAATTATGCATCCTTTGAAATTTCACTATCTTTATTTTTCTCTGATATCTAAAATCTTCCTGACAGCATCCTGTAGTTCTGGATGACTGCGGAAAGCATATATCAGCTCTCTTTCCTCAGCAGTGATGCTTACATTATAGTCCATGCCACACAGATCAGACAGCGGCACACGATAAAGCATTGCAATCGAGACAAGCATATCAACATTCGGCTGACTCACGCCGCGCTCCCATGATGACATTGTTGTTAATTTAGTTCCAAGTTTATCAGCGGCTATCTTCTGAGTATATCCGGCTCTTTTTCTATAATAAGCGAGATTTTTGGCGAGCTGTTCTCTTACTGACACGGCATTTCCTTTCCCTCCCCTGTTCCATATTCTAGCACAAAATTACGAAAAATGCGTAGTTTCATATTGATATTACGTAAAGTAGGCTCTTGATTATTGAAGCTACTAATTATTCGTAATTGAAAGGAGTTGAAAGACATGTTAGTGGAAAACATTTACAGCTGTTTAAGAAACAACGGCATAAATCAGACATGAGAAGATCGAGAGGCCGGGAACCTACCTTAACATATGCAATTCGTCACAGAAATTAATATAGTACACATAAATCGCGTTGCTGTTACAGTCTGTTTTCTAGGTCTGATGGCAGCGGAATTTTATTTTTTTTGCTTGATAAAGAATATACGTTATGCATCATTGTCAGTCTTGAAGGACAAAAATGATAGAAATACAGTGAATGGTAATGCTGATAGTTAAAATTACAGACAATTCTGAATATTACCATTGTCCGTAATAAGGGACACTGAAAATATAGAATTATTGTAGAAGCTGAGAGAAGTGACCAAACTTTATAGGAGGCGCGGCATGAAAGGTTTTATCACGGACGCAGGTTATATGGGTTGGTGGCAGGGAGAGTACGTTCTCTTTGCCAGTGAAGCAGATTACAGAGAGATGATGGAAGAATGATGACTTGGAGGGGATTGAGATGAACATGTTTTTAGCTCTTGCCGGGAGTTACACAGCAGATCCGGTTGAGGAGTATAATGACGAGCTGCTTCGCGCTGGGATAGACCCGGAAAAGCTTGGCTATATGAAAAAGAGCGAGAGATGCAGGATTCTGGCTACCGCCGGGCTGAATCCGGATGATTTTGATTTTTGAGTAGATAGGGGGAGGCGCGGGATGAAGAAAAAGGGAGAAAGCCGGATTGGTCTTTTTGGAGAGATCAAACACTATGATTCCCGGGGCAAAAAGATCGGAGAGAGTCGTCCCGATATATTCGGAGATTATAAAGTGTATGACGCAAAGGGGCATAAAGTAGGAGAGAGCAGAAGAGGTCTTTTCGGCGATCTGAAGCATTATGACAAGAAGGGTCACAAGATCGGAGAAAGCCGGCTGGGTCTCCTCGGCGATCTGAAGCATTACGATGAGAAAGGTCACAAGATCGGAGAAAGTAGACGCGGGTTCTTCGGCTGGAAGGACTATGAGAAATAAGGGGGAAGTATGCATATCGAATACGATGATTTCGGAGAGTACATGGAAACGATAGAGTTGATTCCGGTATAACACTTGGGTAATTTTGCTTTATTTAGTAAAAATAATATAACATGTAATGTAAAAAATATTTACATTTATTTTTTATATTTGACATCAGCATATATAACGTA
>JAILJR010000164.1 GCA_024694565.1 Butyrivibrio sp.
TATACACAGGACAACAACACAGATTTCTCTGTTCAGCTTCAGAAGGCCAAGGATGCAGGCGCTGACCTGGTATTCCTTCCTATCTACTACTCGGATGCATCTCTTATCCTTACACAGGCAAACACAATGGGCTACAAGCCTACATTCTTCGGGGTTGACGGTATGGACGGAATTCTTTCTGTTGAGAACTTTGACACATCACTCGCTGAGGGCGTAATGCTTCTTACACCTTTCGCAGCTGATGCAACAGATGATCTTACAGTTAACTTTGTTAAGCAGTACAATGACAAGTACGGTGAGACACCTAACCAGTTCGCAGCTGATGCTTACGACGCTGTTTACATCATCAAGGCAGCAATTGAGAAAGCAGGCGTAACTCCTGATCAGAGCATTTCAGACATCTGTGATGCAGTCAAGGACGCCATGACTCAGGTCGAGGTAGCAGGTCTTACATCAGCCAAGATGACATGGTCAGCAAGCGGCGAGCCCAACAAGGAGCCCAAGGCTGTTGTTATCAAGGACGGCGCTTACGTATCTGCTCAGTAAGATGTAAATGCTCATGCGGTGTTCCGGCGAATAAGTGATTTTGCAATGCCGGACACAATCCGCTCTTATTTGTAGGAAGATAAATTTATAGAAATGATTGCGAGGGATGCTGTCAAAGGTATCCCTCGTCTTAGAGATATAAACCGATATTGCAGTCTGTCTTTTCCATTGAAGACAGACATGAAAAAGCACCTGAATACTATAATGGACAGAGAAGACTATTGAAACCCGGAGGTACCAAATGAGTTTTTTGACATATCTGATAAATGGATTAAGTCTTGGAAGTATATACGCCATAATTGCCCTGGGTTACACCATGGTTTACGGAATCGCCAAGATGCTGAATTTTGCCCATGGTGATTTTATCATGGTGGGGTGCTACATTATCTTTTCCGTGAGCTCAGCCCTGTCCGGCAATTCGGCAGTAGGTATCATCGTTGCCATAATCCTTTGCACGATCCTGGGTGTTACAACTGAATTCGTTGCCTACAGACCCCTGCGTGGCGCGGCTTCTCCGCTTGCAGTTCTGATCACGGCTATCGGAGTCAGCTACCTTCTGGAAAATATCGCACTTCTTATCTACGGTGCTGACATCAAGTCCTTCTCCTCGGTTATCAAGTGGGAGGGTGTGAGCTTTGCAGACGGGCAGCTCAAGATACAGGGTGTCACGATTGTGACGATAGTTGTCAGCATAGTCATCCTGATAGCCCTTCAGCTCTTTATCAACAAGACCAAGCAGGGGCAGGCAATGCTTGCCGCTTCTGAGGACAAGGGGGCAGCGACTCTCATGGGTATCAATGTCAACAGGACAATTGCGCTGACCTTTGCAATCGGTTCTGCGCTGGCAGCAATCGCAGGAGCGCTTCTGTGCTCTGCATATCCTTCACTGTCACCATATACGGGGGCAATGCCGGGTATCAAGGCCTTCGTTGCAGCGGTGCTTGGCGGAATCGGATCCATTCCCGGAGCGATGATAGGCGGGCTCGTGCTCGGAATCGTCGAGATACTGTCAAAGACCTACATCTCGTCCCAGCTGTCAGATGCGATCGTGTTCGGTATTCTGGTCATAGTTCTTCTAGTCAAGCCAACCGGTATTCTTGGTAAGGTGGTTCAGGAGAAGGTCTGATTCAGGTGTTCCTGGCAAGGTGGTTCAGGAGAAGGTCTGATTCAGGTGTTTGCTGACAGGTGGCAGCCCTGGATCTGACGACAGGGTGATTCAAAATGTGAAGAGTTATTGTGACAGCACAGGTGTCAAAGGACTTCTTAAATAATCTGGAGAAATCATATGAGTAAGCAAACAAAGCAGAACTTAATAACCTATGGAATTGTCATTGTGGCATATATCATAGTAGAGATCCTTATTCTGACGGGAAATCTCTCAAGCCACATGAAGGGACTGCTTGTTCCCATGACATACTACGCCGTGATAGCGGTGGCGCTGAATCTCTGCGTCGGAATACTTGGAGAGCTGAGTATCGGACACTGCGGCTTTATGTGCCTTGGGGCTTTTTCAAGCGCATTCTTTTCCAAGCTCACTGAGAACAGCCTGCCGACAGTGCCAAGATTTATCATTGCCTTCATAATAGGAATTGCGGTTGCAGGGCTCTTTGGTTTCCTCATCGGCATCCCTGTCCTTAGGCTGAAGGGCGACTACCTGGCCATTGTTACACTTGCCTTCGGCGAGATCATAAAGAATGTCATCAACGCCTTTTACGTCGGTGTTGACAGCAAGGGACTTCATTTTTCCATGAAGAGTTCAATGGAGCTTGGAATGGAGAAGGATGGAAACATCATCATCAACGGTGCTATGGGAATCACCGGAACACCGCATAATTCAAGCTTTACAGTGGGCGTCATCGTCCTTCTGATATCTCTTTTCGTAGTGCAGAATCTGATAAATTCAAGGGACGGACGCGCCATCATGGCAATCCGTGACAACTATATCGCTGCAGAGGCAACCGGCATCAATGTGACAGGCTACAAGATGATGGCCTTCACGATTTCGGCTGCGATTGCGGGAGCTGCCGGAGTTCTTTTCTCACACAACATCACAACTCTGACAGCGTCCAGCCAGTACTTCGGATACAACGCATCGATCATGATCCTTGTATACGTGGTTCTGGGCGGCATCGGAAACATCAGGGGAAGCGTTATTGCAGCCTGCATCCTCTATCTGCTCCCGGAGCTGCTGCGCGGCTTTTCAAATTACAGAATGCTCATCTACTCAATCGTGCTCATCGTTATGATGATCGTCAACTGGTCACCCAAGGTAATTGAGTGGAGAAAGAGGACTTTTGGGCGTCTTAACTTAAAACGCGGCGCAAAGGAGGTGGCATAAATGGCACTTCTTGATGTGAACAATCTGAGTATTTCTTTTGGCGGACTGCGTGCCGTCGACAATTTCAAAATAAATATCGAAAAGGGTGAGCTCTACGGTCTCATCGGACCAAACGGTGCCGGCAAGACGACGGTCTTTAACCTGCTCACAGGTGTTTACAAGCCAAATGAGGGCATCATCAGGCTGGACGGTGAGGATATCACGAGAAAGAGCACCATTGAGATAAACCACGCAGGTATTGCCAGAACTTTCCAGAACATCAGGCTTTTCAAGAATATGCCTGTTATAGACAATGTCAAGGTCGGGCTTTCGGAGCGGTTTAAGTACAGCTCTCTGGAGGGAATCCTTCATATGGGAAGCTACAGGCGCGTGGAAAAAGAGATGAACGAAGAGGCGATGCGCCTTCTAAAAGTATTTGATCTGGACGGCGAGTGTGAGACGCTTGCTGCCAATCTTCCTTACGGCAAGCAGAGAAAGCTTGAGATAGCCAGAGCTATGGCCACGAATCCAAAGCTTCTTCTTCTTGATGAGCCGGCAGCGGGAATGAACCCCAATGAGACCGGTGAGCTGATGGACACGATTGCACTTGTCCGCAAGGAGTTTGACATGACGATTCTCCTTATCGAGCACGATATGAAGCTGGTGTCAGGTATATGTGAGAAGCTGACGGTGCTGAACTTCGGCCGTGTTCTGTGCCAGGGCGAGACAAAAGAGGTGCTGGCTAATCCGGAGGTTATCACGGCTTACCTGGGAGAGTGACCGGCGCGATTAGGGATTCGGATGCGGCTTCGGCAGTATTTGGACATGTGTGTGGGAGACTTGAAACCGCCGATTATGGTGTAATACCCGGCGGAAGACAATGCCGGACTCGCGTTATATCCGGCTGAAGACAAAGAAGACTTGAGCCATCACACGGAAGACAAAGAAGACTTAAGTCAAATCCGACGGAGAGCAAAGAAGAATCGAGCCATCTCACAGAAGACAAAGCCGGATGATCCCTGACATTACGATGGAGCAAAAATATGGAACCAATTCTTGAAGTAAAAGATTTAAGTGTATATTACGGAGTGATACAGGCCCTAAAGGGAATATCCTTCCATGTTAATAAGGGGGAGATTGTTGCCCTCATCGGTGCCAACGGTGCCGGCAAGACAACTACCCTGCATACCCTGTCAGGACTCATTGGTGCTGATGGAGGCGAGATCAAGTACAAGGGAAAAGAGCTGACAAAGATTGCAAACCACAAGATAGTGGGTCTTGGAATGGCTCAGGTGCCTGAGGGAAGACGTGTTTTTGCCGAGATGACTGTGCTTCAGAATCTGAAGATGGGAGCCTACACAAGGTCTGACAAGTCTGAGATGGAGGCAACACTTTCAGATATCTACAAGAGATTTCCAAGGCTTGAGGAGAGGAAGATGCAGCTGGCAGGTACTTTGTCAGGCGGAGAGCAGCAGATGCTCGCGATGGGAAGGGCGCTTATGTCGCACCCTGACCTTATCCTTATGGATGAGCCGTCAATGGGACTCTCACCTATCTTTGTAAATGAGATTTTTAAGATCATTGAGGATGTCAACAGGGACGGAGTGACTGTTCTTCTGGTTGAGCAGAATGCAAAGAAGGCGCTTTCCATAGCAAACAGGGCATACGTACTTGAGACAGGAAAGATTGCCAAAGAGGGCGATGCGAAAGAGCTGCTTAATGATGAGTCTATCAGGAAGGCATATCTAGGCGAGTAAAATGAAATCTCGCCGGCAGATGTAAATCTTTTTAGGAGGCTGGTTGTGAAAAGAAATATTGTCATTACAATTGCCCGCCAGTACGGAAGTGGCGGAAGAACTGTGGGTGAGATGCTGGCAAATGATCTGGGGATCCATTACTATGACCATGAGCTTATAAAGCTTGCATCGGAAGAGTCGGGGATAAATGAGAGTCTTTTTCTGGAAACAGACGAAAGGTGCCGAAGAACCGGGTTCCTAAGGATGCCCCCGGACATCTACAGAGGCGAGCTGATTGGTCCTGACAGCAAGGACTTTACCTCGGAAGCAAACCTCTTCAATTTTCAGGCGAAAGCCATCAGGAAGCTGGCGGAGACATGCAGCTGCGTCATAGTCGGAAGGGCAGCGGATTTTGTGCTGAAGGACTATGAAAACGTACTCAGCGTCTTTGTCCATGCGCCGCATGATTTTCTTGTGGAGCAGGCAGCGAAGGTCAAGAGCCTTCCTACCGATGAGCTTGAGAGGTTCATGGCAAAAGAGGATAAGTACAGGGCGGAGTACTACGAGCACCATACGGGCCAGAAGTGGACCGATGCGATGAACTACGATCTGTGCCTTGACTCGAGTAAGCTCGGATTTGCAAAATGCGTTGAAGCCATCAAGGCACATCTTAAAGTGCGCTTTGGGGATGACATATTCGAGTGAGCAGGATTGATGCAGAGATAAAATGAGCTTTTGTCGGACAACTCATAAAATGATGCTGAGGTCAAAAGTCACCTTGTGTCTCCATGGCTGTGCATAGTGTACAATCACTTTGGGCAGCTCATAAAATGGTTGAGGGAATAAACAAGGTCGAAGAAAAAGGCTTAAGCAATTGGGGGAAAGTTCAGAAATAAAGTACCGGCCGGTCTTGATAAGACCGGCCGTTTTTTTTTACCGTATTGGTAACTGTAATGATCCAGCAGGAACCCCTGTTTGGCTCTGACGCGATGAGGGGTTTATAAAAAATCAGCGGGAAAAACCTTTCCGACGATATGTTGGTGATGGTAGTTTACCCTGCGTAGTAGAGCTCTTTGAAGAGGTCAAACTGGTCTACTCCTCCGATTTTGATTCCTGATGAATCGGGAGTCTGAGGCTCGTCGAAGGTAAGGCGGACCTTTCTTCCGTCATCGATAGTGCAGTCTACACCTGTCGTGCCGTCTGTCTGGAAGATGGTGAAGTTTGTGCCTTCGGGAAGTGTCTCCTCGCCGGTTACATTAAAGCTGTCATCAAGGATCTCGCACTTGATGGGCTTTAATGAAGTTATGGGGTTGTGGACATCAGCAGCAAAGTATCCATCCTGTGTTGTGATGGTTCCGTCGTCTTCAAGTGAGTAGGTCTTGAGACCTGTATAGGTGCTAAGGAGATTGAGCCTTGTTCCCAGTACCAGCTTAGATGTGTCTGTCGGGCATGATGAATAGTAAGCATCCTCTTTATCATCATATACCGCGAAGGTGAAGATGTCGGGAGTCAGCAGGGTTGATTCGCCTACAGAGCCTGCAAGCAGCGGAACGTCATAGAGATATGTGTAGTCGTTGTAGCTGTCGAGGCAGAGGAGAAGGAATCTCTTTTCGCCCTTGCAGAGAAGATACTGCGTGTAGCCAAAGAATGTATCTTCAATTTTGGACTTATTGTCACCGCAGACAATCTCAAGGGACTCATAATCTGTGCTTGTGTAGTCGTTATTGTAGTGGTTGGCAAATGTGTCATATTTGTCAGTCTTCCCGTCGCCATCTGCATCAGTGAGGATGTACATGGCCCTGGGTGCTTCGCAGACGTAGCTGATCTCGCCCTCGGGGATGAATTCATCCGCAATGATCCCTGAGCTGTAGGGGATTAGTGCTGTCACGGTGCCTGTTGAATAGGGTGCTATGTCGTAGGCGTTGAAGTATACGAGAACACCGTCGGGATCAAGCGACCAGTTCAGATGTGCCGGGACATCCTGATCTGAAGAAGCTGCGGCATCAGGTTCATACTCTGTCTGTATGAAGGGCAGGAGAGTACCTGCAAGTCCTGCTGATTCGTCCATGATCATTAATTCATCGACTGAGTAAAGCTCAAGGATCTTTTCCTCAAGTGTTGTCTTGAATTTCTCTTCATCAGGAATGACATCCTTAAGAGCAATCTCTTTTCCTGTATTGATGTCATAGGTTACTGAGGAATAGGCTGTGTAGCCATGGGCTCCGCCGGAGTAGGAGTCGTTGCCCGACATGATGGAGACATACTTGTCATCAACCCTGCGAAGGAACTGATCCTCGTTAACATAGGCCTCATAGATATGGTCGTTTTCGCCGGGCTTGTCTATAGTTGCACGGTATTCTTTGTTATCGGAAGTGTACTGATCGTATTCTGATTTGGCGTTGCCTTCGCGTGCTGCCATGTACTCTTCAATGGCTTTTGCTAATTCAGGATATCTGGCGGCGCTGTCATCGGTCAGCTTCAGAGTCTCTATGTTTCCGCTGCTGATGTTCTGGTCAAATTTGCCGGATTCATCGATCTCATTATAGTATGATGATCTTGATAAAAACTCAGGGGCGCCGGTGGCAGATGCCTGGTCGCCGCTCTTTTTGGCATCAGCGTTTTCTTTTTCCGCATCTGTGGCTGCTTCATCTGACGAAGCTGCGGCTGAGCCTTCGCTCTCTGCTTCAGTGGCCGGAGATGCAGTGTCCTGTGAGCCGGAATCAGGCTGCGCACTTTGCGGCGCAGATGAGTTCCCGCAGGCGGCAGTACCCACCGCAAGCGTTATGCCCATAAACAGGGCAAGCAGTTTCTTTTTCATAATTTTGTCCTCCTCGTGTCTGGTCCTCGGGATACCACTTGCGGTGAATCCTTAGGACGGTCTGCAGTTTTAATGATTTGCTTTACACTACCTGTGCGATAGCTGATACCTGCCGTACATCAGTGGGATAAATGATCCGGCAGGATAAGCATATAGATGAGTTGCCGTGCAAAAGCCCGGGCGGCGGTTTTTGCATGACAACACATATAAATGAGTCGCCCGACAAAAGCTCACCAGTCCGTCTCCGGCTGTGCATATTGTACAATCACTTCGGGCACGCTTTCGCTCCTTTCGCTTCGTAGCGGTACTAAGGCACCAAAATACGGTGCCTAAGTACCGACGAGCTCATA
>JAILJR010000165.1 GCA_024694565.1 Butyrivibrio sp.
TACAAATATTCCAAGCCAATACCTATCGAGAGGCTTACGGAGTTTTTTGAAAAGATAAATTAAAGGCAGGTAGAAAAATGGGCAAACTGTATTTCAGATATGGGGCGATGGGCAGTTCAAAGACTGCAAATGCTCTGATGGTCAGGTATAACTACATGGAAAAGGGGCAGAAGGCCATTCTGCTAAAGCCTAAAACCGATGACAGGGATGGAGAGCACACAGTCAAGTCCCGCATGGGGCTGAGCGAAGAGGCAACCCTGGTAGAGGATTTTCTTGATGAAGTGACAAATAAGTGGTTTACGGGTAAATCCGACGAATGGAAGGAGCTGGATTGCGTGATCGTTGATGAGGCTCAGTTCCTGACAGAGGAGCAGGTGGACATTCTGGCAGAGGTGGTAGATAAATATGACCTGCCGGTGATATGCTACGGACTCAGGACTGACTTTACCAGTCATCTTTTTCCCGGGGCCAAGAGGCTGATGGAGATAGCAAATTACATAGAGGAGGTGCCAACAGTCTGCTGGTGCGGGAGAAGAGCCCACTTCAATGCAAGAGTGTCTGATGGCAAGATAGTGAGAAGCGGAGAGCAGGTAATGGTTGGCGGAAATGAATCCTATGTTTCTCTTTGCAGAAGACATTTTTTGACCGGAGAGATCAATGGAAAGCGCGAGCGCGATATAAAGGTAGAGTAAATGAAACTTATAGACACTTTTCCAACTAATGAGATAGCAGGGGTTAAATACCGTATAGGGAGGATTTTTCCCTTTGGTGCGACGATAAGAGAGTCCGGAGCGGTCAATTTCAGTATCTATTCCAAAGAGGCTACCGGGTGCACACTGGTACTCTTTCATCATGGGCAGAAAAAGCCTTTTGTTGAGATTCCTTTTCCGGATGAGTTTCGTATCGGGAATGTATATACAATGATGATATTCGGCATAAATGTTGAGACAACCGAGTATGGATACCGCTTTGACGGTCCTTATGATCCTCAGAAGGGGCTTTTGTTCGATAAGGAACGGATTCTTCTTGATCCATATGCTAAATCTGTATCAGGTCGGTCAATCTGGGGAAAGAAACCAGACCGGTCAAAACCCTTCCCGTACAGGGGGCAGTTAATAAGACAGGATTATCTTTGGGAGGGAGACAAGCCTCTTGAGACCAGGATCAACAATCTGATCATTTATGAGGCACACGTGCGTTCTTTTACAAGGCATAAGAGCAGCGGGGTAAAGTATCCCGGAACCTACGCCGGTATGATAGACAAGATCCCGTATCTGAAGAGTCTTGGTATCAACTGCATTGAGCTGATGCCCATATTTGAGTTCGATGAGTTTGAGAACAGCCGGGAGGTTGATGGCAAGAGGCTGCTGAACTACTGGGGATATTCAACGGTCAACTTTTTCTCGCCAAAAGCCGGTTATGCTGCTGCTTCTCCGTTTGGGATGGAGGCGGATGAGCTCAAAAATATGATAAAGAGATTCCACAGTAATGGTATAGAGGTGATACTTGATGTGGTTTTCAACCATACTGCGGAGGGAAACGAGAATGGACCCGTCATCTCCTACAAAGGGATTGATAACAGGACTTACTATCTTCTGACTCCTGATGGCTGGTACTACAATTTCAGCGGCTGCGGCAATACAATGAACTGCAACAACCCCGTGGTAAGGAACATGGTAATTGACTGTCTAAGATACTGGGTATCGGATTACCATGTGGATGGATTCAGGTTTGACCTTGCTTCGATCCTGTCAAGGGATGAGACCGGTGCTCCTATGATGTCTCCTCCGCTGCTTGACAGCATTGCCCATGATGCGGTGCTTGGAAAGAGCCTTCTGATAGCGGAGGCCTGGGATGCGGGCGGACTGTATCAGGTTGGAAGCTTCCCTTCGTGGGGAAGGTGGTCTGAGTGGAATGGGAGATACAGGGACTGCCTGCGCCGCTTCATCAAGGGAGGCGCCGAATCTGCTCCCGAATTGTTTGCACGGATCAGGGGATCCGTGGATATGTATGGTGTAAGAAATGCTTCTGCATCAGTGAATTTTGTGACCTGTCATGACGGTTTTACGCTTTATGATCTGGTATCCTACAATTATAAGCACAATGAGGCTAACGGAGAGGACAACAGGGACGGGTGTGACAACAATGACAGCTGGAACTGCGGCGCTGAGGGCGATACGGATGATGCCGGGATCATGGCGCTGAGGCTCAGGCAGATGAAGAACATGATGACGATACTCCTGACCAGCAGGGGGATTCCCATGCTTCTTTCGGGGGATGAATTTGCTAATACGCAAAAAGGAAATAATAATGCCTACTGTCAGGACAATGAAATATCGTGGCTGAACTGGTCTGACCTTGAGAAGCATGAGGAGCTGCACAGATATATCAGTCGTCTGATACATTTCCGGAGGGCACATCCGGTGATCATGTCAGACAGCTACAATTTTGGCAATAATGGAACCGGTTACCCGGAGCTTTCATTCCACGGTCTGAAGCCCTGGGAAATTGATGAGAGCTCTCCGACACTGACTTTTGCCTACATGTATGCAGAGGATCACGTGGAATATGGAACGGAGTGTGACGTTTTTATTTATGTATGTGTAAATGCTCACTGGGAGGAGCACACATATTATCTGCCTGTTGTTCCGGAGAATTTCACCTGGAGACTGTTCCTTGAGGGGAACGGCTTTGTTTCGGACTCTGAGGACGGGGAGCTTCGTGAAGATCAGGAAAAGATTGTTTTAGGACCACGCACTAGTGCGATCCTGATTGCAAAAAGATGAACATATACTATATATAACATATATTGCATATATAGATAAGAATCTGGAACAGGTAAGTGAAGTGCTTGCTGAAATGCTGCAAACATACTGCATCAGCGGGGGCATGATCCCGGTACTTCATCGCTGAAATATCTGGACTATATTTCTCAGCAGATTTGATGCAGTTATTTATTATCCGGTGTACCAGAATCAGAAATTTTATATTGTATGAGTTTTTGTCGGGCAGCTCATTGTATATATAAAATATATAACATATAAAACAGTTTTCGCAGTTTGCGTATAATTACTCTCGTGCGTCGAGCTTGTGTATATACTCAACAACTTCAATAGTATGAGCTGGCCGACAAATGTCCGTCTGGTTTCTAAAGAGCAGGCTTTGCCGGCCTATACTAGTACACCAAAAAAGACCGCTCACAGAGCGGCCTTTCATATTTGGTGTATGATTATTTTTTATTAACGATATCCTTAAGAGCCTTGCCGGGTTTGAACTTGGGTACTACAGCTGCAGGAATCTTGATCTCCTCACCGGTCTGAGGGTTCTTGCCGGTTCTTGCAGCTCTCTTTGAAGTCTCAAATGTTCCAAAGCCAACGAGCTGAACCTTTCCTTTTTTTTTGAGTTCTTTTGAAACAACGGTTACTAAAGCTTCAACTGACTTGCCGGCATCTTTCTTTGAAAGACCTGACTCTTTTGCAATTGCATCAATAAGTTCTGTTTTGTTCATTTAACTCACCTCACGCTTATTTTTCTAGGGTTAAACACCTAGTGTACTAGCTAATATTGTAAGCGGAAAAATGTACAAACTCAAGGCTTTTTATGTATAATAAATCGAGGTGTAAACGAATATCCGAAATACATTATCTATACCCGGAGGGATTGCGGATGCGATATACATACTGTCCGAATTGCGGAAAAAAGCTTTCACAGATACATGCCGGAGATGATGGAATGGTTCCGTACTGTGAGCCTTGTGACAAGCGCTGGTTCGATTCCTTCCAGAGCTGTGTCCTTGTGCTTGTATACAATGAATATGACGAGATTGCACTTTCGAGGCAGTGGTATCTGTCAGATGAATATATGTCTTTTACATCCGGATTTATAATGCCGGGAGAGACGGCTGAGGAGTGCGCACTTCGGGAAGTTGGGGAGGAGCTGGGGCTTGATGTCGAGGAGCTCGTATATGCAGGGACATACTGGCTCGAGGCAGCCGACCAGCTGATGCACGGTTTTATTGGTTTTGCTAAAAAGAAGGAGCTTGTTCTTTCGCAGGAGATAGACGGAGCCAGCTGGGTTCCGGTCACAGAGGCGGAGCGTTCCATGTTCCCTGACAGACCGGGAGGACCTCTGTATGAGGTCTATCACAGATTTCTTGAAATGCGCAGAGTGTCAGATGCGAAAAGAAATGATTGAGACCGGTATCGGCAACCGATGACAATAACTGACCAGTATATAACGGCAGGATATAGGAGCCGGATATGCCGGCGCATGTATTTTGGGGTCATGCGGTTTCCGCATCAGAACGGTACTAAGTCAGATATAAAAGCTGAAGTTAAAATAGCCATATGGATTCTCATCTGTATGGTCAGATATATACAGCAAAAATCATGTGTTTGTTGATGAGGAGATAAAACAGATGGATGAGCGTGATAAAGCGATTCTTACAAGGCTGTATGCTGCTTTTTCCGATTTGTCGGAGGATGACGGAATTGCTGCAAGACTTGTTGAAAAAGAAGAAAGTGGATTGGGCAGGACAGTGCTTACGACACTGCACGGCGGTTTCGGAGCGGTGTCAAATGTCTCCTGCGGAGAATTTTATTTTGATGAAGACATATTTGTATCAAGGATCATTGTGGCTGCCGAGATTCCTGAGGGAAGCAGGCCTTTTCTATGTGCTCTGATCGGGCCTGTAAATGATAAGACTCCTGCAGGCAGCTTTGGCTTTGACATCAGGGAAAATGCTCTTGTCTATAATCTCAGGCTTCCAATCGCAGAGGGGCTTTCCGAGGATGAGCTTGTGGAGCTCTGTGACAGGACAATGGCAGTTGCGATCACGTCAGCCGGAGAAAACGCCGGTGATCTGGTCCGGGCAGTTCTGCCATAGCAGGGGAATCTGCCTGCGCAGCCCGGGAGTTGAAACGGCGACTGGGATAACTGTCACATACCAAGGAGCCGTATGCTGTTAACGCACATCCTGTAGCCGTTTACTACATCCGCATCCAACCGGAAAAAGTCAGAAATAAACTGGTGTTAACTAAGGAACCGCATGCCGTTAACGCACATCCTGTAGCCGTTTACTGCATACGAATCCAGCCGGAAAAAGTCAGAAATAAACTGACGTTTACAGAGGAGAAACAGATAGATGGAATATAAAAGAGTCAGACCGGATCGGGGGCTGCTTTCAGCCACTTCCACGGAAGGTGTAAGAACTGTGGTTTTTAGCGGGAAATATGAGATATGCATGATAGCCGGGGTTGAAGATGGAAAGCTCATATGCTATGCCATTTTTTCCCATATGCCGGTATCGAACAGGGATGTTTACCTTGAGTATCTCTATACGGTTCCGGAATACCGGGAGAGGGGTGTCTGCACGCGGCTGCTTGAGTACTGCGATGAGTATCTTTCCGGGTGCGGGGTAAGTGTGATACTGAGCCGAATATATCTTCATCCGACATATGCCCGGGAATACAACAGCTTTATTACACGAAGGAATTTTATTCCGCTCTGTGTGACAGGACGTATGCTTGATTACAGGCTGGAGGATATGCTTGGTTCGGGCACCATCCAGACCATAATAAAGGCCAAAAAGAAGCTCCCTGAGGTTGTCACGCCCTCCCTCGTCGGAGAAAAACTGATAAACGCGCTATTATCAGACAACAAAAGGACCGGGTTTTACTTTGTGAAGTCGGAGTGCGATGAAGAGGTGAGCAGATTTTTTGTGGAAAATGGAGAGATACACGGGGCGATCATTGCCTCGAGACCGACAGACGACACGCTGTACATTTCTTCAATCTATATGGACAATATTGCCAAAAAGAAAAATATGTTTCTTGTGCTCTTTTGCGAATGCATCGAGCCTGTTCTTAAAAAGGCAAGGGAGCAGGATGTTAAGGTAATAGTAATGCTGAACAGTGAGAATGTGTACAACGGACTTATGCTGGTATTTAACCCACCCGAGGAGGAATTCCTTGTGCTTGAGCATATGCACCTCATAGGCAGACAGACGGCGTAAGAAATGTAGAGGGGCAGGAAGAGGACAGACTTATGGAAAGCCAAAAAACCTTAGAGCAGCAGTCGATTACCGTAAATGCAGGTGATCAGAATAAGAATAAGGATTTTACCGGGTTTGACTCGGTGTATTTTGATGGGACCAAGGAGGTTACAAGGACCGCTGAGCATGATGTTACCAAACTGTTTGATAATGCAGATATAACTGATCTTAAGGAAATAAAAACAGATAGTATTATTCCTGACAATGTGAATGTGTCAGAAAGTAAGGAGGCAAAGCAGCAGATATTGCCGCAGACAGTCGAGTCCCTTACACAGATGCAGGACGATATCCATAAGGTCGATTCTGAGAAAAAAAATGAGTTAAGGGTGAGGCGTAACGATACTGAGAAAACCCAGGGCACCTATCAGATGCATAATCTCAGTGCCGCTGCCAGACGCACAAGAAACAGGGTTATAGGCAGTCTTAACGCCAAAGAAGCTGTAAAAGAACAGCTCCTGCAAAGCGATGAGTCACTGGATCATATTGTAAAGG
The DNA here is from genome assembly GCA_024694565.1 of Butyrivibrio sp. Classification (GTDB taxonomy): domain Bacteria; phylum Bacillota; class Clostridia; order Lachnospirales; family Lachnospiraceae; genus Butyrivibrio. The sequence goes on from JAILJR010000165.1 coordinate 6,545, forward strand.
AGTTCGTTGAAGACGAAGAAAAAAAGCGGATTGCGAAGGAGACCAAGGATCACCTTATGCGATTCTGGGATCTGAAGGACACGCTTATAAAAGACCCGCTTTTATCTGTTGAGGAAAAAGCCAGGGTTTTGTATAACTATGCCCGAACCTTTGCGGCGGACGTTTCCGTTTTCAAATCTCTGTACGTATCAGGCCTTTCCGAGGGTAAAAGAGAGACGCAGATCGAAATGTATATAGACAGGATTGAAGGTCTGATAGATTACTTTGAGACCGGCCAGAAACAGGGGCAGCTTCTTACTGTCATGGGTCTTAGGCACGGCACGGCGAATCGTGAGATGTTTGAGACAGACAACGGCTATGTGCTTGAAAAGGCAACGCAGAAGGCCAGGCATATCGATAAACATAATGATGACAAGCAGGCTGAAGTTCAAAGACTGAAGGAAAGACAGGAAACCGACCAGCAGCTGGAAGAGGGCAATGAGCAGCAGGAGATAGAGCAAAGAGAAGAGCTTGAAAAGAGGCAGGAACCGGCGGAATCACCTGAGGCAAGGGTAAAGCGCCTCGATGCTTCACTTACGAAAAGGCAGCTTATAGGTATTGCTGCAGCAGATAAGTGGCTCATTGGCCTCGGCACACATTCTGAGAAGAGAATGCCGTTTATCAGCAGGATAATGTCACTGTCCGCCAGGGAGAGACTTTTTGTTTACCGCATGGTGGAGACGGGGAAGCTGGAAAACCCTGATGTCCTTGATCTTACAGTTTCACAGACCGAGTACACACCAAGTGTGATGACTCTTGGCTACAAGCTCTACAGAGTACCCTTCAGACTGTGGGAGAAGCTTGGAAAAGACGGGCTGGTGACACATCACTGGAACATGCTTGAGGCAGCGCTTGCAGTAGTGACCCAGGAGCCTGTAAGGCATATCCTTGACAATATTGTTGCCGGCGTTGAAGAGAGCAGGAAGAAGTCTGAAGAAGCGGAAAATAAGAAAGATCAGGAAGGTACCAAAGATGCAGAAAAACAGAATAATACTGACCTTCTTGAAGGAATAGAGGATGAGGAATTAAGAAAAGATGCAAAAAATGTCGAGCGGCTTGTAAAAGAGAGAGATGCAAAGCTGGATGAAGCCATAAATGCGGTGGAGGAAAGCCAGAAGGCTCTTAAGGACAAGGAATCTGCCTGGATAAAGAAGGAAAAGAAGGCCGCGCTGGCTAAGGAAAAGACCGATACTGCCATGCAGGTTCTGGAGGAACTTAAGCATCTCGACAAAGAGCTGGATGAGGCCATCAGCGTTATCAAGGAGAAAACAGACTATCAGGCGGAGAGCGCAAAAGCAGACATTAAGGGGTATGCCTCTTATGCAGCAGTACAGGCTGCGGGCTTTTTGGGCAAGTGTTCAAATATTCCCAAGCTCTTTGCAACGGATATAGTAAGCATCAGTACAAAAGCAAGCTTAAACAATACAACGGCGATGGTTGGCGGATTAGAAATGGAGGGGCTGCTAAATGCGGTAAACATTGGTACTGCAGTTTTTACAACTGCGAAGGGGGCTCTTGGCCTGGTCTCCAGTCTGAAAACGCTTAAAAAAACAGTAAAAGCCCTGGCATCAGAGGAGTATACCGGAGAAGAAAAGGCCATGATGGCAATGCAGTACACATATGGATTTGGGGCATCTGCCGTCGGATTGGGACTTGGGATCACGTCTCTTAAATATGCCAAGAGGGTGACAGAGAGCATGATGACCGGCTCCAAAGACGCCATATCGGGCATGTCAAAGGGAGTTGCCAATACCACGACCATTCTTTCTCTTGCAGGCCTTGCGGTAAATGGTGTGGATCTTTTAAATCAAGGGGCATATCTTGCTGAGAGGCTGGGTGCCGACAGCAGTATTAAGGAGCTGAGAAAAAAAGGTGCATTGACCGGTGACAGCAGCAGTTACATGGAAGGAATTCAGAAGCTCGATACGAGGAATAAGGCCAAAAAGGCAGTAGGCACCGCATTTTCAGCTGCAACCAATACCGGTAACCTCATTGCAGTCAGCTTAGGACCGGCGGGGAGCCTTGCCTGGGCAGGTGTTTCTATAGGGCTTTCTCTCGCTGGCAAGCTCACGGATTATCTTTTACAGGAGAGGTCGCAGAAAAAAACTGCTGAGGAATTTTTGCAGCTGAATGATATAACAGATCTTTTGGACACGGTTGATGTGAGAGTGTTAAGAGACATACAGGATTCAAAAAGTAAGATGAATGAACTTAAGACCTCGCTGATGAACCATATGGCTGCGTCACTGGGATTTGTAACCTTCAAGTCGCTGTTTAAGCACATTGTCGGGAAATATGCGCAGTATTTGTATCTGAATCTTTTTTACGACAGGGGTGTGGCGATCACAGAGGGAAATGAGTCAGGACATGGCTTGTCAGTGGCATGTGCCGAGCTCCTTACGGGAATGGGGTTAAAAGTAAAATTTCCGCATGATACTGACGAAAAGAAGGCGGAAAAGCAAAGGCATCCGTCGCTCGGGACGATAATGAACAAGCTCGGAGGATAAGAAATGGGAAACGCAGTTCTTGAAGAATTATACAGAAGGCTTACTGATGAGAGTATTCCGGCACGGCTCCTCGAGGATGAAAAGGCGCTGACAGTGCTCCTTGAGCCTCCGACAACTGATTTTGATATCTATGGGGACGTGTTTTTTAACAGATTTGGAGGTGATAAGGAGGATGACGGCCTTCTTGTTGCTTCCTTTGAAGTGTGCGATATAACGGATGAGCCCGATGAGGTACATGCAAACCTTGGTATTGCGCTTTCTCTGATGAATGCTTCCCTTACTGCGGGAGGGTATCTGATTTCTGTTTCCGAACAGGAGGATGCGGATACAAATGAGCCGTCTTCGGTGAAGCTTATGTACCGTCTGAGCCTGCCTGTGGGATTTGTGAAAAACGACAGCTGGCTTGCGAAGGAGGCATATGAGTGCGTTCTGACAAGTGCTGCCGTTCTTAAGGTTACTTCGGGGGCTCTTCTTGACTTTGCAAGGGGCAGAATGAGCAGGGAAGACTTTCTGAAACTCATCTGACTACGCGGTTTGTTACAATATGGCGCCGGGTGAAGAAACTGACGCTGCACCCGTTCTTTGCGGGGGCAAGTGAATTATGTAGGCAGTAGGCTGCCTTAAGAGGTGCTTTGATGGGAAAAAACAAATCACTGGATAAATGGCTGTTTGGCTTTATTACCATGGGTACGGCAATTATGTGCCTTGTTATCACTTTGGCCGGAATGGCGATGTATATGAGATCTGTCAGGAGAATATACCATGCAGAGATGATTCAGAATGCAACAGCTGCTTCTGACCTGATAGGCGATGATCTACTGGCAGAAATGTGCGTTCAGTATAAAAAAGGTGCTGAGCTGGATGAGAATAAGCTTAACGATATTTCGACAATATTTCGGAAGATATGTGAAGAAGAGTCAATATCCGACATGGCACTCTTTACATTTGATAACAGGAGCTACGTCGGTTACCTTGTTGTCAGCGCATATCCCGAGACAGAAATAAAAAATGAAAAGATCACTCTTACAGATACGCAGATCAGCCTTATTCGCAATCTTACCGCCGGAATGCAGGTGAGCAGGAAGCCTGGCGAGAGATGGAAGAATTATGCTTATTACGCAATAAAGAATGATTCCAAAGTGGTTGTCGGTCTGATCAGGGTTACGATGCCGGCCAGTGAGACGCTGAATGCCAGATTGCGCTATTTTCTTATCTATACACCGTTCTGTGCAATCCTGATAATTATATTTGCAGTCATTGCTTCGAGGGCTATCACGAAGAGGATAGTGGTACCGCTATCCAAGCTGAATAAGTCAGCGGTTGAATACAGCAGTCACGAGGCCGGTGAGCTTGCGGAAACAGAGGAGGTGTACTTTGCGCCTCCGGACAACCTGAATAATGATGAGATCGGATCCCTGTGGAATACCTGTTCAAATATGGAGAAGAGCTTAAATGAGTCTATCCGCAATTTGCAAAAGGCCACTGCCGAGGAAGAGAGACAGGCTGCGGAGGTAGGCGTTGCGTCACAGATCCAGCTTGGAATGCTCCCAAAGCCCTCTCCGGAAATTCTTTCAAGGAATGAGTTTGCCATAAGCGGAAGCATGACTCCTGCAAAGGGAGTCGGGGGAGACTTTTATGATTACTTCATGATCGACAGCAATCATCTTGCACTTGTTGTTGGCGATGTATCGGGAAAGGGGATTCCTGCGGCACTTTTCATGATGATGTCCATGACCCAGATACGTACCCAGTCTCTGGGAAGACGTTCTCCGGCCGAAATTATCAAGGCGGCAAATGAGACAATATGCAGATCAAACCCTGAGATGATGTTTGTCACGGTATGGCTGGGGATTGTGGAGATATCAACAGGAAAAATGATTGAATGTAATGCCGGGCACGAAGATGTGGTGATCTGCATGGGAACGGAGGGCTACAGGGTTCACATGACGGATCGCGATCTGCCTCTTGGTATTATGGAGGATACGCAGTACACAGACAGGGAGATGATACTGAACAGGGGCGACAGGGTATTTGTCTACACTGATGGTGTCCCTGAGGCAATCAATACGTCTGATGAGCAGTTTGGCATGGATCGCCTGATTGTGGCTCTGAACAAAAATCCGGGCATGAAGGATGATGAACTCACTGAATTCATAAAGAATGAGGTCTTTGCTTTTGCAGGAGAAGAAGCGCAGTTCGACGATATAACAATGCTGTCTTTTACACTGACATGAGCTGCCATCACCGACATGCCGTCGGACAGGTTTTTTAGCTGTAACAATGAAAAAAGAAGGGAGGCGCCGGGTTTGCGTCTCCCTTTTACATTTATTCTTTTCCGCTCCAGCAGTAGGTGCACAGGTTGCAGGGCTCAATGGGGATAGCCTCTATCATGTCATCCAGTCTGTGGTAGTGAAGTGACGTAAAGTTCAGCTCTTTTCTTATCTCGTCGAGCATTGCCTCGTACTGCGGGGAGTCGGGATCTGTGTACTTTCTGACCGTATCCTCGTTCGGTGAAGGGTAGCCCTCGAGCTTTTCTATAACGCGCCTTGTTATTAGCTCCATCTCTGAGTTCGAGCGGGAGAAATTAAGGTACTTGCAGCCGTAGATGAGGGGCGGACAGGCGGGTCTTATGTGGACCTCGCTGGCACCGCTTTTGTATAAAAACTCAGTGGTCTCACGAAGCTGGGTGCCTCTTACGATCGAGTCGTCGATCAGAAGAAGGCTCTTGTTTTTGATGAGCTGGTTTATGGGGATCAGCTTCATCTTGGCTATCAGGTCGCGCCTTGACTGGACAGTTGGCATAAAGGACCTGGGCCACGTGGGGGTATATTTTACAAAAGGCCTTGAATACGGGATTCCTGAGGCGTTGGAATAGCCGATGGCATGCGCTACGCCCGAATCTGGAACGCCTGCGACGAGGTCGGGATGGATACCCCTTTGCATATCACGCTGGGCAAGCTTGCCGCCGCAGCTGTAGCGGACACTCTCTACATTTAAGCCCTCGTAGGTGGATGCGGGGAAGCCGTAATAAATCCACAGGAATGTGCAAATGCGCATATCTCTGAAGCCCGGGGCAACTATTTCGACTGACTCGGGAGTGATAAATGCTATCTCTCCGGGCTCAAGTTCTTTGTAAGCGATATAGCCAAGATTCAGATAGGAAAAGCTCTCAAAGCAGACGCAGAAGCCGTCGTCCTTCTGTCCGATCTGGACAGGGGTTCTGCCGTAACGGTCTCTGGCTGCATATATGCCCTCAGGAGTCATGACGAGTATGGACATTGAGCCCTGAATGGTCTCCTGGGCATAACGGATGCCCTCGACTATCGTCGGCTTCTGATTGATGATGGATGCCACAAGCTCAGTGGGATTGATGTCTCCGCCGCTCATCTCAAGGAAGTGAGAGTGGTTGTCGGTAAAGAGCATCCTGGTGATGGTATCGATGTTGTTGACCTTGCCAACCGTTGTGATTGCGTAGGTTCCATGGTGTGATCTGACGATGAGCGGCTGGGGCTCAAAATCTGAAATGCAGCCAATGCCAAGATTTCCCTCCATCTTGAGCATATCGTCCTCGAACTTGGGTCTGAAATATGACCTCTCTATGTTGTGGATAGAACGGTCAAAGCCCTTCTTTTTGTCGTAAACAGCCATTCCGGCACGACGGGTTCCTAAATGTGAGTGATAGTCAGTTCCGTAAAACAGGTCAAAAACTGCACTTTCACGAGATGCTACTCCAAAGAATCCTCCCATGAAAACCTCCTATAATTATGTCAGGGTGAACGATGTTCCTTCGCAAAATGCGATTACGGATAGTATCATACCACAGCTTGAGGTGATAACGATATACGTAAAATTCATAAATATATTAGATTTAACCCAATCAAAGTTATACAAATTACAAATCCGGGAGTATACTCTTAGAGTCGGAAAGGAGAAAACCATGACGGTAGAAGCTTATATAAACCCGGAGTTTACTCCGGTTAAGAAGTTTTTCTTTTTTTTAGTGACGATGGTTGGGATCGGGATCAGCTTATTGCTGATATTTATCGTTACACAGATGTTTATTGAGAAGGGACTGCAAAGGAGCGAGAGGAAGCTGGCTTTTAGCAGTGCGCTTGAGGACAAGGTGCAGAGGTTTTTTGAGATGATCATTGCAGGAACCTCCGTTATGTCTTTTTCATGTGCCTATGTGATAATAAACCATATCTTTACACTGGTTTCATCGGGAGCGGCGGGGGGGCTTTCTATGATACAGAGATACCTTGCTTATACCTGGATGGAGTGGAAGGATTTTGTGCTGCTGTTTTTGATCTGCATGTCCTGCGTCTTGAACACGGTGCTGGATTCCATACTCATCCCGCTGAAGAAGCTGTCAAGGGATGAGAAGGCCACCATGAGAATGCTGGCTATGTTCTATGTCATTATCATCCTCATATACCTCAACAAGATCGGTGATGAAAGCCAGTACAGCCCGGTAATGATGTACTATTTTGGCCTTATGATCGGCCGCTTTGTGTACTTCGATGCCTCATTCAAGGATTTTGTGAGTGCACTCAAAAACTGCTTCATAAATCTGCCCTACATGCTGCTGAACCTGGTGCTCACAGGCGTTCTGTGCTTCATAGGCTTTGGGATGGGCTTCCTTCTTGAGAGGAATTACTATATCGTAGGCATTTTTTACACTCACCTCTTCATGCTCCTGTGCATATTTGTCATCCATCTGATCTGGATGATAAAGAACCTTCTTTTCCCGGGCAAAAGAGAGGCTGCTGAACCTGAAGCAGTCTCTGAAAAACAGGAAGCTGCTAAGGAAATGTACGAAGATTACAATGAATATGGGGACGAATATTACTACGAGGACGAGGAAGGCTACGAAGAAGAGGATGAGTGAGCAGTCCGGAAGGGGCAATCCGGTTGCCGGTCATGACAGTACAGGCCATACATTTGCCATGGACTGTCCTGCCGGGCGCTCAACAAAACTGCAGCATCGGCTCACTTCATGAGAGCCTTGATGGGATTGATGCTTGATGCCATGCTGCTAAGCATATCAAGGTTCTTCTTCATGTATTCCTCGAGCTTCTTAACCTCTTCATCAGAAAAACCCCTGTTTGAAATTATAACGCATCGCGGAATCTCTCCCTCCGCGAGCCTTTTTTTATCCGAGAAAGTGACAAAAGCCTTCCGTTCCCCCTTCTTCCCGAAAAAGGAAGAAACGCTCATATTAACCTCCCCTGCTGTATTATTTGCTTTCTTATTAAAATCAAGATCAAAGTTTTCCATGATATTCTCCCATACTTGATTGCACCGGTTTACTTCAGGTTTCCATTCACTGCAAAACCACACAATATCTAATAGTCATTGTACTATCAATTTGGTAAAATAAGTTCATATATGAAAAAAGTTTTTTATTCAAAGGGGGACCTATCATGGCCAGACAAAGCAGTATGCAGAGAGCGCTCGAAGCTACAGGGAGCTTTGCGACAGCGCAGAAGAATATAGTTATTCAGTATCAGAACAGGGACAGAAAGGCAGATGAGCTCCTTATGCAGATCAAGGCGGATGCCCTGTCCAAGGGCTTTTCAGAGGCGGATTTTGCCAAGGTCGATGTCTACGTCAAACCCGAGGAGCATAAGGTTTTTTACGTGGTAAATGATAAGCTGAGTGGATGTATAGATTTCTAAGAATCGATAGATTCCCGTTTTTCTGAGGAAAAACATGGATCTATCACCTAAGGAGGAGACAGAACAGAAATGGCAAAGGTATTTGTGGTGGCCAATCAAAAGGGCGGTATCGGAAAAAGTACAACAGCGACAAATCTGGCAGGCATTCTTGGAAAAGAGGCAAAGACGCTGCTGATTGATGCTGACCCGCAGGGAAACAGCTCAAGCACATATGATGCAAAGATTGAGAATGTGCCTACACTTTACGATGTGATCATAGACTCGGACAAGCTTCCGATCACGGAGGCAATCCAGCACACGGACAACGGGGATATCGTTGCATCCGACCCGCTGCTTGTTAAGGCTGAGAAGATGCTTGACGGGGATCTGGAGGGGTTTTACCGCTTAAAGGATGCACTTGATGAGCTTGATGGCTATGAGTATGTGGTTATAGACACGGCGCCTTCTCTCAATATCATTCTTTACAATTGCCTGATAGCTGCAGATAAGGTGATAATCCCGGTGACTGCGGATTCATATGCCGTACAGGGCATACAGCAGCTCTACGACACAATTATGTCGGTAAAACGCAGGCAGAACAGGGAGCTTGCCATAGCCGGTCTTTTGCTCGTTAAGTATTCCGGCAGGTCCAACCTGGAGCGTGAGAGCAGGGAGAACATTGAAAAGATTGCAGAGCAGATGGGAACAAAGCTCTTTAACACGGTGATACGTGAGTGTGTGAAGACAAAAGAGGCGCAGGAGAATAAGAAGCTGCTCATAGATTATGCACCAAAATGCAATACGTGCCTTGATTATATAGAGTTCACCAGGGAGCTGATTCCTGTCTGAGTTACAGCCTGGCTGCCTGCAGAGTCAGGACGCGAATGAAAAGATGAAGGTGATATCAGGAATCTTTTTGAACCATTGGGTTTCTGAGTATCCTTACGATTTCCTGAAGGCAGCGCCTTCTTGCAGTTGTATATCAAACATATAGAATGTTTATAAAATATTTAAATTATATAACATATTTAGGTAGTGCAGATAAAACTTGAAAGAGTAGACTCATGACAATTACTCAGATTACTGAAGACAATATTTTGCAATATACTGAGATTATTCCTGCGGAGCTGGTTACTGATCTGGACAGGGAGTATTTCAGAGCTCTCGCCGGGGCTGAAGATAAGGATGATCCTGAAGCGGTGATTATCTGGGAGCTTAAGGATCTGGAGGATGAAACTTCTCCAACTAAGGCGGTGATCCATTTTCTTGATGCACCGGATGACCAGATCGCAAGAATGATGATCTCTGCTTTTGAGCAGAAAATCGCTGATGATGGAGTCGGCCTTGTCACATTCGAGATTAAGGAAATGAAGGAGGATTTGCAGTCTGCATTCGAAGAGGAAGGATATGTTCTGACAGAAGAAAACAGCAACAATATAACCGTGACGGTGTCAGAGCTGTCGGAACTCAGGCTCGGAGACAGAAAAATACCTGATTATATCAGGAGCCTGTCCGATATTAATCCAAGACAGTTTAAGGCAGCTGTCATGACCAGCGTTTTCCATGGCAGATATGGGATTCTTGATGACCTTCCGTTTCTGCCCATGACTCGCTTTGACCAGGATGTATCCAGCTGTGTAATAACTGATGACAAGATCAGTGGTCTGCTTCTTGTACGTAAGACAATGGACAGTCAATATGTTGTCGAGTTGTTTTTTGCGATACAGCCCGATGCAAATAAAAACCTTCTGAATATGATGCGTTTTTCGATAAGATCAGCAGTTAAGTATTGCTACGAAGAGGATACTGTTATCCTCAAGAAACATAATAAAGAGTCCAGCCTTCTGATCGAGAAGCTGTTTCCCGATAAAGAAGGGCCTATGGTAATAAAAGGCGAGAAGGAGATGTAATAAAAAAAGAACGTAACTATTCAGAGCCAGGACCTGGAAACGCAAGCGTTTCCTCGTTGTCGGACAACTCATAATAATATAGCCCGGTCACTAATCCTGTGTGACCGGGCATTTTTTGTTTTCTTTATGACAGAAGAGAGCAGGTATCAGGCTGAAGCAAAGGTGGTCTTGTCCATATCATCCGGGAACTGAATGTTCAGCATGTCGATGACCCTGTTATCAATGGAGTAGCCAAGCCGCATCACGTGCTCTCTCAGGGGATCAGACTGCTGCTTGAGACTCCCCTCGCCGCTGTTCTCATCAAGAGCTTTTGTTGCCTTTATGGTATCATAGGCGTTCTCGATCTCTTTGACGAACTGTTTTTTTGTCTCATCATCTATATTATTGACAACAGAAGACCTTCCGGCTGCTGTCTGTTCAAAGTATTTACTGGTTATGCTGTTTGCAGAAGCTAAGAATCCAAAATCCATTTATAGATCCCTCCTTTGACTGTTACAGTAAGTATATCGGTCAAAGCTTCCGGAACATTACCCTTTTTATTCTTTTTTTATCAATTATCGTTATAGAGACCAGAAAAGGTTTTAATTCAGTTGACGAGCGGCCGGAGTAGTTTGTCCCGGGCGATTTTTTCGCTGCAGAAATAGTGGAATTAACCATCCAATGAGTCGCCCGACAAAAGCTCACCAGTCCGTCTCCGGCTGTGCATATTGTACAATCACTTCGGGCACGCTTTCGCTCCTTTCGCTTCGTAGCGGTACTAAGGCACCAAAATACGGTGCCTAAGTACCGACGAGCTCATA
>JAILJR010000013.1 GCA_024694565.1 Butyrivibrio sp.
CACTCCAAAGATCTTTCTGTCATTACTTCTGTATAATTTCTTTTCCATTGTCTTACCTTTCTTCCATAATCATGATCACGCCCTATTCATGAGGCTTAAAAGCCCCACCACCAACAGTACCGGCAATGCTATAAGAACAAGCCCCCTGAAAACAAGAGCCACAAGGATAAGCGGCAGGAACACCAGACCAAACATTACCCTGATGATCCTCCATCCCGTTCTGAATGCAAAGCCTATGATCCTCCCAAAGATCATAAAAAAGAATATGATAAAAAGCAGCGACAACATGATCCTCACCTCTCTCTCCAAATAAAAACCATTGTCATCTGTTGCTTGATGAGTTAATTATATGGCCTCCCCCTCCCGGAATAAATAAATATTCCCGCAAAACCATGCACGTTATTTTGCCGTTTTGGGGAGTAGTTTTTCTTTATCCCAACTCCGAAGTTTCAGTCCTTCCTCAAATTTAACCGGATTTTAATAGTTTTTTCAGTACCATGATGCTACACTGTATTTACCTTTTGTGAGGCAGATGGGCGTCCTCACATATCATAATGAGAAATTCAAACTGCCCACGGTCATCATGCAGAGGCACTCCCCATTCCTGGTCATGGTATCTGGTATTCAGTTCTGAAGATTTGTCCCAGTCACAGTATGACATCTGTACCTCCTGTTTCGCTCTCATATTGCTGAAGGAATGCTATCAGGAAATCGTGGCCTGACTCTGCAAGCTTCTTTCCCGTATCAGTATTCATCAGGTCTTTAAGAAGCAGGAGTTTGTCATGGAAATGCTCCACACTCTCATCAAGTGAACGTCCATGCTTCCCACCATATGCAAAAGTACGGGCAATTCCCATTGCACCAAGGGCATCCAGCCTGTCTGTATCCTGTACTATCTCACCCTCCACTGTTGAAGGATGTCTGTCCCGGTTCTTACTGAAGGACACTTCACTGATCGCTGTGCATATCTTTTCTGTAATGTCCTTATCTATCCCCTGGTCTGCGAGGAACTTACGTGCATTTTCATTGTCTTCTGTATGGAAAAGCTTGTGATCATCCGTATCATGAAGTAGCGCTGCCAAAGCAACAACAAAGGTATCACAATCCCCTTCCTGACTGGCGATCTTCATTGCGTTTCTGTAAACCCTTATAGAGTGGTCGCAGTCATGTCCATCAGCGTTATCCTTAAACAGTTCTTTTATATATTCAGCTGCATCTCGTATCACAGTGTCTTTAGCCCTTACAATATCCCCAGTCTGTCTTTCCCTGTCTGTCATAAGCCATCCTCTTTCCATATGTTTCCACACTTATCATGGTACCACAAAAACCGTATTTCCTTTATAATAGCTGTATGGATAAGAATGCAGAAAATTTTCACACTTCATCAACAACGGCATGAAGGAAGGCCGCATGATCAATGCAAACTTTGATCCCAAGGCTTACATGGACGCATATTCTGATGTAAGGACATACTGCAATGGCAGCTATACAAAGGCTGATAAAGAGGAGCTTGCAGATGCCCTTGCACTTGGGCTTGTACTCTACGCACTTTCTGAAGAAGTAAACAGCTGAAAAGCATGATAATATACACAACAAAATATTGGGGGATGTCGCACATTGGCGGCATCCCCCTTATAGCTCTATATAGTCATTATTTTAGTATCAGCAGGGGATTAAAATCCAGATAATCCCCTGAGACCAGGCTGTATTTTACGCCATTCACTTTCCCCATCATATTTACATCCTTATATTGCAGATCTCATCTGTCCGGTTCTTTTTCCTGTCCACTTCGTTATTCCAGCCATATTTCCTTATATACAGATGCCTTTACTTTTTATCCATTTACGCTCCATGATATCTGTATAGGAGTACAGTTTGGCACCTTAAGCGAAAGGGTCTCCTCTTCTGTCAGCCCCTGTATTTCTTTGATAAGGCAGCGTATCACAACAAAATGTGAAACAATGAGTACCTTGTGATGTCTGCTTTTTCTCAGGTCATCAAGAAAAGGTCTTACCCTTCTGCAGACATCTGAATAGCTTTCTCCGCCGGGTGCGCTTACCTGAAAACTGTTTCTGAAATCCTTATATGTCGGATCAGAAAAATACCTGGCATAATCTGGATCTTTTTTGATGTCAGCTATCTTCCTGCCCTCAAAATCTCCGAGCGAGCGCTCTACTATTCTGTGGTCGATTATAAGCTTTTTATCAGTTATGGTTTCAGCCGTTTCCAGTGCCCGTCTGAGGCCAGATACATAAACAGCATCTGCCCCTTCGATGAATGGATTGCCCTTAAGCATCCTGGCCTGCTCATATCCGTTTTCAGTCAGGTCACAATCCCATCTGCCAGTATATACAGCATCCTCCCCTTTCAGGGCATTTCCTACGCTCTCTCCGTGTCTGACAAGAATTATCTCCATGTCTTTTCGCCTCATTCCATTACTTTCAATCGTCTGTGAAAAAACCTGTTCCCCAGAAGCCTTCTCCCTGCTTCCTTGCCCGGGCTTCGGCAGTATACAGTCTCTCCTTATGCTTCACGTTTGGTTCAATTGTCATTGTACGTGCATAGCCATTTGCCAACAGAAGCTCATTAACCATTGTACTTTTATCATCCAGATATACATAGCAGAGAGAACGTCCATAAACATCAGTGGATTCAGAGTCATACTCAAGATATACTGTGCCTCCATCCAGAAGGCCGTGCATATAATCAGCTGCAATCTTTCCTTCTTCCGTGTTCTCTTTATAGTCCTCATCAGCAACACTTTCCGGGGTGTCTACTCCTATGAGCCTTATGTATGCTTCTTCTCCACCTATACTGGCTTTCAGGGTATCACCATCCACAATCTTTTCAACCTCATATGGACCATACAGTTCAATGTTAGTTTCATTTACTGTTGCCTTTATTAGTACTGATACCAGATAAACAATGGCCATCAGAGCTAATGAAGCAAGCAGTGCGATGATATACCTAGCCCTTCTCTTTCCTGCCTTTGTCAATGATCAAAATGCTCCTTTTCGATATCTCTTTACTCCTTCTCTGCCCTCGGAAAACACCTTATTTCTGTAGTGATATTTCAAATTAAAGGAGTGTTCTCAAAATTATCATATGCCGTAGGTCTATTTCCACCTCACGAATAAACTGACCTCACCTATGATTGTATATTATCCCAGTAACAGTCCAATAAAAAGCGCAAACAACCGTTCTGGCATCGGTATCATTCTTTCAATATTATATAAATCCAAGACCACCAAACAGTAAGACATAAAGACGGCGCCCAATAAAATCCAAATTTTATATAAAAACTGAATAATCAGAGGTTGTTGAGCCACCTGTCCGGTGCAATTGAGCCACATATGAATGACATTGAATTTGCTTCGTAAATGGTATGAGAATAGTCCCGTCTTCAAAGCCTGCTTCGCACCGCATACGTAGCAAGGGCTTGACATGGTAGACCCTCAATCATATGAAACGACCAAGCAAAATTATTGTGGCTCGATTGGCACGGCGGTAGATTACCTTACCAGATTTCATTTAACTGGCAACCTAAAAGAATCCTTTGCTATATCAATAAGTGGAGCAACAAGAGCCGGGAAATTGGAGCTGGCAGAAAAACTACTTGAAGAGGTAAACGGTCTTGACAAAAAGTCGATTATCGCCACAGTTAAACTAGCGTCTTTCGATGTGTTTGTCAGAAATCCTATACGTGCCATGATGAGCAGATTGAATCAGACAACTAACGTGTCGGATGAGGCCATATATAATATACAGATAATGGTAAAGAGATGTTTACAACTATTTGATGAATATGGACCTATTACAGGCTGTCATCTATTATTTACAGGTGCATATACAAAGAATATTAGCAGTGGTGACGCTGATTATATAACCGCTGATACAATTTGGGATATCAAGACCTCCAAAAAGGATATCGGTATTCAGGACACATACCAAATATTGCTATATTACCTTCTATCACAACACTCTGACTTGA
>JAILJR010000201.1 GCA_024694565.1 Butyrivibrio sp.
ACTATTTTAATAAATATTTTATCATTTTAACATCGTATTTATGTGTATTTGTTTTATAAAATATAGTTTAGTGGAATTTATTATTATATTTAAGAGAGGGACAATCTATGGAAAAGAAACGTGGTTCATTAATGACAATTATCGTCGCAGCGATAATATGCTCAGTGCTGGTCACAGCAATAATTATTGAGGTATTCTCAATAAACAATACCATCACCACCAATGCGGAACAGACAGAGGCTTACAGAAACAGGCTCCTGGAGGATGTCAAGTCTGAGCTTAAAAACGAGACTCAGGAAGCTATGAGTATCTGCTCAACCATGTATGCAAGGTATGAAGCAGGAGAAATGACTCTGGAAGAAGCACAGAAGGAAGCTGCTGACATCATTCGTGAGCTCAAATACAGCGATGGGGCAGGATATTTCTGGGTAGATACTTCTCAAGGAATTAATGTTGTCCTTCTTGGAAGGGACACTGAGGGTCAGTCCAGATGGGATTCAGTTGATCCTAACGGAACAAAATTCATTCAGGAAATGATCAAAAACGGTATGCAGACAGGCGGCGGCTACACGGAGCTGATGTTTGCAAAGCCAAATGAGACCACACCGCTTCCAAAGATTAACTACACTGCTTATTATCAGCCCTTTGACTGGGTAATGGGAACCGGTGTATGGGTTGATCACATTGATACACTTGAAGCCGAGTACAAGGCACATGCAGATGCTGCATTAAGAAGCAGCATTACGCAGTCCGTAATTGTTCTTATCGTTCTTGTCATCATCGGTATTATCGTTGCTGTCTTCATGGGCAGGCGTATCACAAAGCCTATCATTCTTGTTGCCAATCAGATGGAAAGAATGGCAAACAGCGACTTTACCGACAATGAGGAAATGACCGCCGTAAGAAAGCTTAAGGGTCAGAACAACGAGATAGGCCAGATTGCCGATGCTCTTGATCTCATGCACAGAAATATAAGAGATCTTATGATGAAGATCTTTGACACCACAGCTTATGTTGCGTCTGCTTCAGAGGAGCTTTCGGCAAGTGCGTCCCAGTCTGCAGAGGCCAGCGAGATGGTGGCTAACTCCTGCACAAATGTTGCAAATTCCTGCTCAGGTCAGATCACTGCTGTTTCAGGTGCAAGCAACGAAACCAAGACCTTCGTTGATAACATGCAGGAATTCAAGGATGCAATCGAGCGTACGACAGAGATGATTAATTCTACAAACGAGGCTGCATCCAAGGGCGCAGCTGATATGACAAACGCAACAAACATGATGGCATCAATAAAGACATCTGTTGAAAATACTGCCACTGTTGTAGAAGCACTCGGTGAACAGCTTAAGAATATCGACAGCTTCGTAGATACTATTTCTGAGATTGCAAGCCAGACAAACCTTCTTTCCCTCAATGCATCCATCGAGGCAGCAAGAGCCGGTGAAATGGGTAAGGGCTTTGCGGTTGTTGCCAGTGAGATCAGCAAACTTGCGGATCAGTCCAATGAGGCAGCATCTAACATTACAAGCCTTATTGCAGAGATCATGAACAATTCAAATGCAGCCGTTGAAGCTATGAGAGAGGGCGCACAGAGCGTAGTTGAAGGATCTGAAACAGTCAATGAAGCCGGAAACACATTCAGCAACATTGTTGACATGGTTTATTCAATTTCCGAGCAGTCCACCAGGATGAGTGAGATTGTTGCGCAGCTGTCCGATGGAACGGAGACCATTGCAGAAAATATCCAGAAGATCGAGGATATGAGTGTCAGTGTTGCTGATGAGACGCAGAATGTATCTGCAGCATCCCAGCAGCAGACTGCATCTACCCACGAGGTTGCAGAAGCTTCGGACAAGCTGGCAGAAAATGCTCAGGAGCTTCAGAGCTTTGTTGCAAAGTTCGAGCTTTGATTGTGATATCTGAAAAGAGAATCTGTGGACAAAGTGGTGTCTGCCCATAAGAAGACATTTATTTGTTTCTGACACGTAAACAAACCCGAGGATTATCTGCAGGCAGAAATCGATAGGACCAAAAAAGAGGAAAGTCTATGATAAACTATGTGATGTTGGACAAAACAATCGCCAGTGCATTTACACCTCTGTATCAGGGAGATATCAGTACATGTCTTGGGGCAGAACGATTTGCATATGGCGCAGTGAAGGACGGGGAACCGGTAGGTCTTTTCTTATCGACTATTTATCAGGATATGATTACACTGGACTGGATCTATGTGAGAGAGGATTGTCGTGGAGAGGAACTTGGCAGCCGTATGGTCAAAGGCGGTGTGAGGGTTCTTATGGAAATCCTTGGCGGAGAGCTGGTTTCGGTCTGCTGTGAAGACGGTGGTATGAAGCGATTCTTTGAGAAGTGCGGCTTTTATTTCAGGGAAGAGCAGATGTTCTATTCATACCGTGCAAAGCTGAGTGATATTATTAAACTCCCGGAGATAGATGTTCCTGAGGACACAGTTTTCAGGCTATCAGAGCTAAGGGCAAAGGAGTTCAAGAGCCTGAGCTTATACTTTGAATCACTCAAAGATACGGAGATACCTATAGACCTTCCAATCAGGAAGTCAGACTACATGGAGGTTCCCGCTGTTTATATCAGAAATGATATGATACGTGCGGTAATCCTTTTGAAGAAAGAATCGGATGAAGAAGTATCAATAGCATTTGCCTATGCCTTCAATCGTGATGGCAGGGCACTTGCGACCCTGATACAGGAAGCAGTTTCTGCGATCAGAGACAGTTTTGGCGAGGATGTGATCATTTCTACTGCATCGCTTGGCAAAAATACAGAAAAGATGCTTGAGTCCCTGTTCGTTGATATAGATAAGAAGCCTATTTATCAGGGAATATTCACTGCTTCGTAATTCAGATTTGTTTTTGAGTAAAGGAGTCAGCACTATGGATAGCAAAAAGATGTTTGTTGTAGACAGCAAATACTGGGGCGCCCTCAGCAGGGAACTTGATATAAGGGACAAAGAAAAGGAAAAACAGGAAGAGCAAAAACGCATTGAAGAAGCAAGACTCGAACGTAAGAGACGTGAAGAAGAGAAGGCCATGCGCCGGGCTGCTCACGAAAAAGAATTTATGGGCGAAGGTAACAATGCAGGATTAATCGAAAGAAGCATTGCCCGGCAGGACTACTATCAGCAGGAGACCGGCTTTGTCCATGACGGTCTTATCACCATGACTGAACTACGGGAGTACGAGGCTGAAATCCATAAAAAGAAGGAAGCAAGCAAACCCTTTATCAAAAGTTTCCGCCACAAAGTGACTGAGATGATGATGGTTGACAAGCGTTTTGCCAATGTCATGACCGAGTACTCTCCTGAGTACAAGAAACTTGCAAAGGCTGCGAAAAAGCAAGAGGAAAAACTTGAATGGAAAGCCAACGTATCCGGCCTGAATAAAGCAGTTCACTGCGTTGGAAAGAAGGAGCGTGATAAGGCCAGAAATGATCTGAAAAAGCTTCGGGAGGCCAGGGAATCACGCTGGAGAACTCCTTTCTCAGGTGATGAGGAAACAAAGAAGTGGAGAAAGGAAGTGTGCGGTGTAGCCGAAGGACTGAGATTCGAAGACATTTTTGACCAAACCGGAGATTATTGCAGGGAAATCGCGAATGCCGCAGGGACGCATGATGCTTTTAGTGATGTAGAGAGAGCACCTCTTCAGCATGAATACTCAAAGGTTATTAAGAAAGCTGACAAACTTAAGATTTCAACCAGTGATGTGATTTCACTTACCTATGAAAATCCGACAAGGCGTGTTCAGTGGCAGGACGTTTTGGAAGATACGAAGCTTGTGATAAATGCTTATACGGATAAGGTAGCTCTTTCCGAGCTTTCAGTGAGCTTGCGTGACTTTGGAGAGCAGCTTCGGAATGATGAATTCATTAGTAAGCTCAGGGATGAGGATTCAGGTATCCCTGACGCTTTCCTGGATGGAAATGTAAGGGATTCAGTATGGGATCGCATGAAACAGTGTGATCATATTTATTCATTGTTACACACGCTCAGCCATTCACCCGCATATGACAAACTATCAAAAGAAGAAAAGCTTGTCTTTGAAGAGGCGCGCAGCTGGGCCGTTGGAAACTACAGATACCTAAAGGCTGCCTTTGAGCAGCTGAAGGCCTGGAATCACTATTACAATACTCCAAAGGAGAAGCGGGACGATATTCCTCCTGAGAAAAGGCCAAGGCCACTTGACCCAATGGCATCATACTACAAATAAATTTGCCGATGCGCCGTATCAGAGTATTAGCGCAATAACGTGAAATTCTTAAAAAAACACGGAAATGAATCATTTCCGTGTTTTTTTATCATTTCTGCATATGTCTTCTGATTTCTTCATTTATAGTACTTATAAGCTCCTGAACACTAAAGGGCTTGGCAATATGGGTGTTCATGCCACATTCAATGCTGCGCTTTTTGTCTATGTCTCTTGCATTGGCTGAAAGAGCTATTATCGGGATGCTGACGGTGTCACCTCTTTCCATATTTCTTATGAGTCTTGTTGCTTCAAAGCCGTTCATTACAGGCATCTGGATGTCCATGAGAATGAGGTCGTAGTAGTTCTCGGGAAGCTCCTTTACCCTTGAGACTGCATCTGAGCCATCACATACTGACTCAACAAGAAAGCCTGCACTCGCAAGTATCTTTTCGGTCATCTTCCTGTTGACTTTCGAGGTCCTCCACCTGAAGTAACCTGAACTGACCATCGGCTTTGACGTCACCAGGGCTTTCATCTTTCATATTCACTGTCTCTGTGTCTGAGAGCTTTAATGGCAGATAAACGGTAAATGAGCTTCCCTTACCCTTCTGACTTGTGACCTGGATCGTGCCGCCAAGTCTGTCCACAAGGTTTTTGGTTATGGACAGTCCCAGACCAACTCCGGGGGTTCCTGACCGGGTAGAGGTTTCCTCCCTCTCAAAGGCGCCAAATATTCGCTGAAGGAGCTGTTCACTCATACCTATGCCGGTATCTGTAACAGTGAATTCATATCTGACGTATCCCGATTTGGACAGGGGTCCTTCTTTTACATTGACTGCGACACTGCCACCTTCACCGGTGTACTTTATCCCGTTTTCTATCAGATTGCACATTATTCTTCGAAGTCTCTGGGCATCTGTCAGGACTTTGTCATAAGTAATAATGCAATTGAGAGAGCATTATATTCTTTTCATCTGCACGCTCTTTCAGCATTTCGGTGGCAGTTTTCATCTCCTTACTGATAGAACAGGGACCTGTGTGAAGCTCTATGTTGCCGGAAGAAAGCTCGCTCATCTCGAGAAGATCATCTATGAGAGACATCATATGTCCGCCGGATATCTTTATTTTTTCAAGACAACCTGTTAACTCAGCCCTGTCATCGATGCTGTGCAGTGCAAGCTCCGTGTATCCGGTTATGGCATTCATCGGTGTCCGTATATCGTGCGATACATTAAAAAGAAATTCATCTATGGCGTTTTTTATCTGTTTCTCTTTTTCAAGTTCCAGATGAATCCTTAGATTCTCTGCCTGTATACGCTTTTGCTCTGTGACGTCCCTGATAAAGACAAAGTAAACCAGGCCAAATTCGGTGGTGTCCACCAGTCTTCCAAAGTCATCCACCCATGCCTCTTCACCGTTCTTTTTGATGATGCGGTACTCAACATGGTCAAATTTGTGTGTATCACTGGCAACCTGCTCAATTATACTCTTATCGACAAGAGCGTAATCATCCCTGTGAACCATTCCTCTGAAGGAATTACCTGCAAGGGCTTTAAACTCAACATCGTCTGCGCAGCCAAAGATAGTAAGAACCATGTCATTCCATGCAATCAGCTCCTCCCCTTCATCTGCTTTATATATGAAGAAACCGCCGGGCATGCCCTTTGATACAGCCTTGACATTGTCCAGTGAGAGCTCGATCTTAGAAATATTATTTTTATCTAAGTTATCCTGTCCCATTCTGACCCTGTACCTCTTTTTTATTATTATTATACGCCTAATTGAGAGAAAGACATTCTTATTACAAAAGTAACTTTTTATTAATTTGCCATTTATTTTATGTTTATAATTGACTGCTATAATACAAGCAACACTTTTACCGGCAGAATGCGCACAAAGTATTTGCAAAATACATTTTTCTGCCCTGAATGGTCCTGAGGGTACCGCTTGCGGCAATACAACAACAGAAAGGATTGAATCTATGAAAAAAAGAATATTCTCATATTTATCTTTAGTTCTGATAATCTTTGTTATGGTTTTCCGTCCGGTTATATCTTATGCAGCCTGCCCGATTGAGTCATCAACAAAAGATGATGCTTCAATCGAGGCCGAAAAGTATTACAACATGCTGCCAAAGGCGCTGAGAAGTCAGTTTGAGTCGGAGGGATGGAGTATAACCATAGGCAGTGTGGCTGCAGTAAATCTGCTGAGTGCCTTATATGGGGAGTCTTTCTCCGAAGGATACGTTTCAGGATTTACCGAGCCTTATTCAAAGTGCATCATCCTGTCAGATACTGATGCAGGCAGTGCGATCAATCATGAGATGGGCCATTACCTTGACAATTCAAAGAACTATCCCTCAAAAAGTGCTCTCTTTTCAGATATATACAAGGCTGAGGCCGGAAACTTCGACGGCGGAAACAATTCTTACGCACAATCCGGTGCAGAGGAGTATTTTGCTGAGGCTTTCAGAGAATATGTTGAATGTGCAGGCTATCTTCGAGCCAACTGTCCCAGGACTTATGGCTTCATCGCAAGATACATGGCTGCATACGGAGGAACTGCAACAAATGGAGTAACAGAGTACTCCCGCTGCAGCAGTCATTTTGCGGATGAGGTTGCAAAAGCCACATCGGCGCTTGCTGCAAGATTGGCGGCTCAGGCAATACTTGGTTCGGGCGTTGTAATTATCGGGGAAGATGCTCCTGATCTTAAAGGATGGCTGGAAAGAACTCAGGGTATTATAAATGCTATCAATCAGGATCCGGATGGCTATGCCAGAAAGAGTGCAGAAGACTGGAAAAACTACCTTGAAAGTATCAATTGGAAAGAAAAGCAGCAGGAAGTATTTGGAACAATTCAGGAAACAATTGACGAGATAAATA
>JAILJR010000019.1 GCA_024694565.1 Butyrivibrio sp.
TAGCGGAGAGAAACATACGTGAGCTTGAGGACATGGGACTTTTGCGCTACATAACAGTACAGTTTGATTTCGACCCGATGCACGGTTGAAGCTTCGTATATCAGATACAGTTAGATTTCGACCGGGTGAGCGGTTGAGTCCTCGTATAACAGGACAGTTTGATTTCGACCCGATGAACGGTTGAATCATCATATATCAGATACAGTTCATTTGACTGCCATGAGAGCAGGTGAATTGTATCAATAATTAATTAAAGAGAATGGAGAGCGATTATGGCACTTAGAACTATCAGAGAATACGGAGATGATGTACTTTCACGCCCCTGCAAGGAGGTCAAGGAGGTCACACCAAGGATCAGGGAGCTTGTACAGGATATGCTTGATACTATGTACGATGCCAACGGCGTTGGCCTTGCAGCACCACAGGTCGGAATACTCAAGAGGATTGTTGTTATAGATATTTCTGCTGAGGGTGACAACCCTCTGATAATGATAAACCCAAGGATTATCGAGAAGGATGGCGAGCAGACTGGCTACGAGGGATGCCTTTCACTTCCCGGCAAATCAGGGATCGTTACGCGTCCCAACCATGTAAAGGCAAGAGCCTTTGACCTTGACATGAAGGAGTATGAGATAGAGGGCGAAGAGCTGCTGGCCAGGGCAATCTGCCACGAGCTGGATCACCTCGATGGCCACATGTATGTTGAGATGGTAGAGGGCGACCTCGTTGACAACGAGGAGCTTGCAAAAGAACAGGAAAAATAAAATGATGCCACCCTCTATAATTCCTATGGGAGAGGTCAAAAGGGTAAATCCTTTCCGCTCAAGTCTTCCCGTGGAGCGAGGTACATGCTAAAAGGAGAGGACGTACTTGAGATCGATTTTGGCGGCACCGGGGCATCGGAACTGATGCGTGGCATTTTGAAAGAGCACTATGTCTACAAGGATGGCCGCAATGAAAAGCTGCCCTTTAAGGAAAAGAAAAAGACAGGTGGTGTTGGGGCGTTCTTCAGAAAGATTTTTTCCATAATCCCGGGGATATGGTCTACTGAGGAGAGGAATGCCTACGTAGAAAGATACAATAAGAAGGCCAAAAAGAACCGTGATGAAGTAGTAAAGGCTTACGGACAGCCGGTCACACTTACAGAAAACGGAAAGAACAGGACCTTCAGGCATATCAAGCGTAAAGACCTGAAGAATACTGCTACTAATGCCACTAAGACCAGATACACCATGGCAGGCCCCAATATTATAAATTTCGGTGAATATGATCTTGATAACCTTGAGAAATATGCACTTACACTCGGAAGCGAATGGCTTTATCCAAGACTTATGGAGATATCAAAGAGGGTAGGAGACAAAAAGGTTCCACCGGATATCAAAAAGCTCCATGTAATGTTCCAGGGTCACAGCCGCGGAGGTGTTGCCGCAACCATGGCTGCCATGAGGCTGAATAAATGGATATATGATCATTTTGAGGAAAAGATCGCAAAGCTTGTCCAGTTTGATCTTGTAATCTATGACCCCGTGCCCGGCAAATTCTCGCGTACAGGTATCCGTGAAATTGCAGATTTTGATACCAACAGCTACTATGACAAGGACGGGAATGTTACAACGGATATAGATAAGGCAAAGTACCGTTCCCTTCGCGATCAGCAGAACACAACAGTCATATATACTCTGCGGACCTTTGCAAACCACTTTTTTACACCGCAGCAGATACACGGTGCAAAACGTGTGATCATCTCTGTTCGTGATCATAATGTCTTTTCATACGAGCGTTCAAACGCTCTTGATGCTGACAAAACGATACACCGCTCTCCATACATAAACCTTGACAGCAATGAAGCTTACAGGGGGTCAGGGAGAATGATATCGGCTTTAAGGAGTTTATAAAGGGCCTTCCGGAGCTGCTTGAAATGCCGGGGGGAAGTGATTTTCTTGAGGATTACAGGAATCCTCTGGTACAGAAGCAGTTCACGGATCAGATACGGGAGCTGATGGACAGTAAAAAAATCTCACGCTCCGAGGCTGAGGCTAAGGTGCTGTCAAAAAGACGGAGAGATTTTAAGAAAAAGCCCATGGAAATTACCAAGTCAGACAGCCTCGTTCCGGTAATGCCTGCGCCGGTTATCAATGAGCTGTCCAAAAAGCAGGGGCTCTTTGCCGGAATGACCGACAAAGACTGGGAAAGCAAGGGCGGCTGCAGCTATACTCATGTACTGGATATAAAGGAAGCTGAGAGGATAGAAAAAAAGAGCGAGGGCTTTTTGATGACATAACCATGATGATGAGCAATCCCAAGGTGAACAGGGATATGCTTGAGCTTCAGCTGGGTACTCTTTTCCAACCCAAAATGAGGGAGATACTAAAGGAAAAGTATGTCGATAAAAATGTCGAGAAGGCCATGAATGATGAGACCTTAAGTGCAGAGGAAAGGGAAAGGAACAGGAAGATATTTACCGGGCAGATGACAAGGGTTATGAACGAAGCTGTACAGGCCTGTGATGATATTCTTGATCTTGTCAGCAATACACGGTTTAAGTCCATCTTTAATTCCGGCATTGCCACCATGAATAAGATAAGCAATCTCAACTATCTGATAAGACAGCGTCCGGAGCGGCTGATCGTGAAGCTTAAGGGAGAGACGTTTACAGGAAGACGCCCTTCTGACATGGAGATCATTAAAGCTCTGGAGGGCATTTACTCGGATATCGAACAGTGCTTTAAGGACTTAAAGGAGGTCCGCGAGCTTGATATTGACAGCAAAGAGGTTCCGGTACCCGGAGAGTGCATTTCAAATGCAAAATTTGTAACCAGCATCAGAGGCATCGACAAGGATAAAAAGAACCATGCGCATATCAGTTATTCCGGCAAGACGTATATTCTTTCCAAGCCGGAAGAGGTCAGGCAGTATCTGATCAAAAACATGGATGTTCTCGCAAGCACAGGTGAAACAACAGCAAAGGAGAAGGAAGAGTATCTTAAAGAACTTAAAGCCATGAACTTTAAAGGCAAATCCTTCGCAAAGCCATTTAATAATGATCAGAAAAACATAGAAGCCTATATAAGTGAGCTTCCTGCTGACATACGAAAGCTTGTGGATATTGCCATGCAGTTCAGCAAATTTGAATGTCATGAAGCTGCAACAGTCATTTCAGATGAAGAGGACGGAAAAGTGCCCTTCTTAATCAGTACCTTGCCAATAAAAAGGCTGATCTTAAGGAAGGTGAGGTCGTAAGCAGGTACAACCAGTTTGACCTAAGAAACGTTGACCCCATGCGTCATATCTGGAAATACGAGGATGTTAAACCGTATTATGAAGATGAAAGGGACTACAATAATCAGCTGAATGATATCCTTTTCTCCATAGGTAAAAACACCACACAGTTTTTCGGAATCATGGAGCTGGGAGATTTCTTCCTTGAGGCAGATCCCGGGATCGCCATGCATGATCTGAGCATTACGGTCAAGACTGATTCTGATACACTGTCCGCGCAGAAAAAAGCCTTCGCTGATAAGATCAAAGATGTCCTCAGTACCGGGAATCTGGTTTCCTGTTTGTCGGGGAGACACTATATTACGATAAAGGGAATAAAGGGCAATGTCCTTGAGTATATGGATTCCATCAGCGATGATCCCTTTGCAAAGCCCGGAGCAGAGATAACAAAGCCCTCCTATACCACCATTGATGATATATTCAAAAACAGGAAGAACGGAGACAGTATCTCACTTATCTGGCTGGGAAAGCGACAGGAGCCTGAAAAGATTGTGGGCGAATATGATGAGATAAAATATGACGGAAAGAAACTGTATTCAAATGACACTGACAAGCTCACCTGCCACATCATGCGTAAAAAGGGCGTCATGGGAATAAAGCACAAGAATAACGATATGTATGAGCGCATATATGTAGCGCCATGAAAATTGTAAGGGTTATGGATCCTGTATCGGTTATTTATAATTTGGTGTACCGGGTCAGGCAGGATACAGTCCGGCATTTACAGATGAGGAGAATAATAAAATGGATTCAAACAGCACAATGTACGAACTGAAAAATGACAGGATATCGCTGCAGATATCCGATCACGGCGCGGAGATAAAGTCGCTTAAGCGCCTTTTGGATGGCCGTGAGTATATGTGGCAGGCTGACCCGAAGTACTGGGGCAGGACTTCGCCTGTTCTCTTCCCGCTGGTCGGGAGCTATTTTAACAGGGAATCCCGCTTCGACGGAAAGGTATACAGCATGGGACAGCACGGCTTTGCAAGGGATATGGATTTTGAGCTTGTTGACGGAGCAGATGACAGGATAGAGTTTCTTCTAAGGAGTAATGAGAAGACTCACGAGAAGTATCCATTCGACTTCGATCTTTTCTGCGGATACAGGATAAGCGGTAGTGAGGTCACCGTCTCCTGGAAGGTGGTGAACACAGGCGACCGTGATATGTTCTTTTCAATAGGTGCCCATCCGGCCTTTTGCTGTGATCTTGACAGTGACCTGCTTCTCTTTGAAAAGAACGGCAAGAAACCTGAGAGCATCACTTCAAACATAATCGAGCAGGATGGCAGCGGCTGTCTTTCTGACAGGCAAAAGACTCTGACTCTGAGCGATGGAGTGCTGAAAATGTCAGATGAGCTCTTTTGTGAGGATGCGCTTGTAATAGAAGATGAACAGGCTGACAGTGTCTCTGTTCTTGATAAGGACGGCAATGCTTTTATCAGGGTGGATTTCTCCTCGAAGCTTTTCGGGGTATGGTCACCTGTCAACAAGCATGCACCGTTTGTCTGCATAGAGCCATGGTACGGAAGATGCGACCGCGTGGGCTTTGGCGGAGAACTCGGAGAAAGAGAGTATGGCAACACACTCACTCCTTCGGATGCCTTTGAGGCAGAGTACAAAATTTCGATAATCTGAAAGAGGCACGATATGAAAATTGTATTTATGGGCACACCTGACTTTGCGAGGAGTGCGCTGGAAAAAATAATAGAGGCGGGGCATGACGTGACCTTGGTTGTCACGCAGCCCGACAAGCCAAAGGGAAGAAGCGGGCAGCTTCAGATTTCGGAAGTAAAGGCCTGCGCGCTGGAGCATGATATTCTTGTATTTCAGCCCGTGAGGATCAAGCTTCCTGAAAATGTTGCGGAGCTTAAAAAATATGAGGCGGATATCTATGTTGTCGCTGCCTTCGGTCAGATCCTGTCCCGGGAGATACTGGATATACCAAGGTTTGGCTGCGTCAACATCCATGCATCGCTCCTTCCGAAGTTGCGCGGTGCAGCGCCCATCCAGCAGTCGATCATAGATGGAGAAAAGACGACCGGAGTTACTATCATGCAGATGGCAGAAGGAATGGACACCGGTGACATACTGCTTCAGAGAGAGATCCTTATAGATGATGAGGATACCGGCGGGAGCCTCTTTGACAAATTATCCGTCCTTGGCGGAGAACTCATTGTCGAGGCACTGCCGAAGATAGAGAGGGGCGAGCTTACTCCCGTTCCCCAGGATGAGGAGGCAGCTACAAAGTGCGGCAAGATGAGCAAGGACATGGGCGAGATAGACTTTGGCAAAAGTGCCATTGCCATCCACAATCTGGTCAGAGGTCTGAACCCCTGGCCCAGTGCCTATACACATCTTTTTGGCAAAATGCTGAAAATCTGGCGCACAGAGCCACTTGATCCTTCCGAACTCAATGCACTACTTGACAATTCGGGCAATTCAGACAAAAATAATTCTGAAAAAAAACCGAAGGATGGCTCAGAAAACAATGTCCCGAACAGCAAAGCAGCAGGCATCGACAACAATGCCCAAAGCATCAAGGCAGCAGGCATCGACAACAATGTCCAAAGCATCAAGGCAGCAGACATTGACAACAAAGCCTTCCGCCCCGGCACTGTAATTGCAGTTCTGAAAGACTCGATTATTGTATCAACCGGCAAAGGCTTTCTAAAGGTCCTTGAAGTTCAACTCGAAGGCAAAAAGCGCATGGAAGTAAAAGCCTTCCTCCTCGGCAACAAACTGACAGAAGGCATTGTACTTGGAAAGTGAGCCTTAAAGTATAGTCAGGAAACAATTCAATTGCAAGCCGGGGCATGATGGGCCGGAGCGAATGTATGGCTGAGCCGGAGAGCATTGAAAAACATCATTTAAGAAAAGAGGCGATACTATATGTATTATGGTTACGGTTACGGAATTGATCCGCTCTACATTCTGACAATTGTCATGGCTGTTGTCTGCATGCTTGCCAGCTACCGTGTCAACTCCGTCTACAGGAAATATGACCAGGTCCGCAGCATGAGCGGAATGACAGGAGCCCAGGTCGCGCTGGAGATTCTCAGAAGAAACGGAATAACCGATGTAATAGTCCAGCATGTGGCTGGGAATCTTACAGATCACTATGATCCGAGGACAAAAACGGTAAATCTCTCCGACGCAACCTATGGCTCAAACAGCGTGGCTGCAGTCGGCGTAGCTGCCCACGAGTGCGGACATGTGCTGCAGCATCACACAGAGTATCTACCCCTGAAGATAAGGACTGCAATTGTTCCAGCTGCCAATATCGGCTCCAGGGCAGGCATTCCCATTGTCATTCTCGGTATGTTCATGAGCTATTCACCGCTTATAACTATTGGAATATGGGTGTTCTCACTGGCAGTTCTTTTCCAGGTCATCACTTTGCCCGTTGAGTTTGATGCATCCCACAGGGCGCTTGGAATGCTCACTGAGTACGGAATCCTGGGTGAGGAAGAGGCAGCAGATTCCAGAAAGGTCCTTACCGCAGCAGCCATGACCTACGTTGCAAGTGCGGCAGCAGCAGTTGTGCAGCTTCTTCGTCTGATCCTTCTGAACAACCGCCGAAGAGACTGACCATAATAAGAGCTGCACAAACATCATCAGATGCCTGGACAGCTTTGCCTGTGAATATTGCACAAACATCATCAGATACCAGGACAGCGGCAGGCTCATACTAAAAACGGATAAAAAAGAATCTGATTTTGCCTGAATGAAGTTTCATTCGTATCAATATTAAGAGCAGACGGGATGACAGGTATATTACTATGGCAAATACAAGAGAAATTGTACTTAGCATATTGATGGAATATGACAGGGGTGGCGTAAGAAACCCATCCCTTTTAAAAGACAGCCTTGCCAAATATGACTACCTTGAGACGAGGGACAAGTCTTTTATCAAGCGCCTTACGGAGGGCGTCATAGAGAGGCAGATCCAGCTCGATTATGTTCTGGATCTTTTTTCAAGGGTAGGGACAAAAAAGATGCAGCCCTTTATCAGAAGCCTTCTTCGTATGAGTGTGTATCAGATCCTTTTTATGGATCAGGTCCCCGACTCGGCGGCCTGTGATGAGGCTGTAAAGCTTGCCAGACGCCATAAATTTGAAAGCCTTTCCGGGTTTGTCAACGGAGTTCTTCGCAATATCGCAAGGAATAAGGACAGCATAGAATACCCTGACAGGGACAAGGATGGCGGCGTGACTTATCTGTCGGTGATCTACTCAATGCCGGAGTGGATCTGCAGGATGTGGGTCAGCCGCTTTGGAATGGAAAAAACTGAAGATATACTCAAATTCTTCATGGAGCCAAGACCTACTACGGTAAGGCTTTCCGGAGGAACTGATGTGAGCGGCTTTGAAAAAAGGCTGAAGGACATTGGGGTCGATGTCAGAAAAAGCGATCTTTTGCCCTATGCTCTTGATCTTTTAAGGACAGACAATATAGCATTTCTCCCCGGGTTTGATGAGGGGGAGTTCTTTGTGCAGGACGTCAGTTCAATGCTGGTAACCGAGATAGCCGATCCAAAGCCGGGAGATATTGTGACAGACGTGTGCGCGGCTCCCGGTGGAAAGAGTCTCCATGCGGCAGAGAGGATAAAGAGGGAAGATGGAGATGACTTAAGCGGCTATATTATTTCCCGCGATGTCTCTGAGAGAAAGTGTGATCTCATCAGGGAAAACGCAGATCGGATGCACATTTCAAATATCAAGATCCAAAAGTCTGACGCCGGAGTACATGACCAGAGTCTTGAGGGAAAGGCAGATATTCTTTATCTTGACCTGCCGTGCTCGGGGCTTGGGATCATTGGCAGAAAGAGCGATATCAAGTACAATATATCGCCAAAATCACTTAAGGAGCTCTCTGGCTTGCAGTGGAAGATAATAAGGGCATCCTGGGATTACGTAAAGCCGGGAGGCATACTCATGTACTCAACCTGCACCGTCAACAGAGCGGAAAACGAGGACATGATAGCCCATATCTGCGAGGAACTTCCGTTTGAACCGGTGGATTTTCTTGAAAAGCTTCCGGAGCGCCTCAGGAATGAAGACGGAAATAATGCATCAGAAGATGAAGAGCTCAGCCTCTGTCTGACTTCAAAGAAGGGCTACATCCAGCTGCTGCCGGGCGAGTTTGATACGGACGGCTTCTTTATCGCAAAGCTTCGCCGCAAATAAAACGCATTTCAAATAGAGCAGGGGTGCGCGGCATATTGTTGTGTGAAAAGGGGTAGCACAGTTTATATCGGAGGTCAGAAACAATGTTAGAGCATTCAAATATTGAAAAAACAAATAGTATAGATACCCATAAAGAGGATAGTCTGTTTCAGTCCGGTTTAAGTAACGCTGACGTTTCGGGACTGGCGGACGGTCAGATTGTTGTGCCGCAAACCGCCGGAAGTAAGAAAATTGCTGAGAGTAAAGATAAAAACCATGTGTCTCATGGTACTGCTCTCAATAAAGATTTGATCCCGGCGGAAGAAGAATATGATGAAAATAGCCTGGAGATTGAAAAGAAGATCGGCTCAATTGCAGTTGGTATAAAGGATTCGTATGCGGCAAATGAGTGGGGAATGAAGAATGAGCAGGAAGGAATGGAGAAGCTTTCCCTTCCGCTGACTGATAAAATAATCTCTGCCGACAAGATGTGGACCAGGGGGGATAAGAGCCAGGCGCAAAGAGATGAGGCTATCCAAAACACAAGATCTGAGCTTTTCAGAAAGGCTGAATTTGCAGCGAAGCTGAAAAGAAGTCTGAATGAGAACACCCTGAAATATGCATCGAAAAGAAAAGCTCTCCCGGTGAACGTCAGAAACTGTATGAGTTTAGAGGATTTGCGGGATATTTCCTATTTCTTTTCCAATGACAAAAAGGCGAACGAAGAGCTGGTACTGCTTGCCAGAGGCAGGATTCGATTTGATGATCAAAAAATAAGAAAAGCAGCGATTGTCCAGAGCAGGCAGATGAATAAGGCAGTTCTTGATATCATGGTTCAACAGCTGATGAACATTAGTCTGGATGAAATTGACCTGAGCAATGATGAGGCTATCCTCCAAAGAGCCGGATTTTTTAATGAGCTGACGCAGAAGCTGAGGGTATTTAAGTCCTATTTAGACCGCAGCAACAAATATCTTGAAGCGTTCAGGGAAAAGAACGAGAAAAATTACCAGATACTCATGCGAAGGCTGAATGCCCTTGGAGCGGTAGATGATTATTGCCGTGCAAGGAGACTTGTTCTTTTGCATCCTGTTTATCTTAGAAATTACAACAGGGAAATAGGAACCATCTACGATGACAGGCAGAGCTTTCAGGAAAAAGAGTTTTCAAAACTCCTGATCTGTATGCGCACGGCTTCAAAGAGGCTCTATCAGGTATTTGGCAGGAGCTTTGAAGGAGAGCGGTATGCGAAGCTTGTAAATGCTCAGGGGACAGATTCCGCATTTAAGTCCGAGGTCAGGGCTTTTTCTGAAAATCAGGAAAAGCTTACAGAAACAGATCCGCAGACTAAACAGGTCAAGGTTCACTGGCTTGACTGCAGGGATAAATTTAATTTCCAAAGACGTGAAAGGCAGCTTCGTAGAGCCGGCTTTTCCGGAAAAGGAGGAATTGATCAGTCTGATATAAACGGAGACAATCTTGTAAGCCTTGAACAGAAGCTTTCAGCTTTTCTGAAGGAGCATCAGGGACTGAAGAAGCAGGATATAGTAGATAAAAGTCAGGCTTTTGCTTTAGCTTCGCGAAATGCTCCGCCGGAGCTCTTGCAGCTGTTTGGCATGTACAGGACGATGCAAAATCCGCTTCCGAGGTTGGGTGAGTCTGATGAAGCACATAGAAAAGCACTTAAAGAACTAAAAAGTCATGGCGCATTCAATGAAGATGAGCTGGAAGAGATGCTTGCTGATTGCCGTAAGCTTTTTACTGAAGGGGATAAGGTTCCTGACGGTGATGAGATGTACAGGAATCTTTCGTCTGCAAAGACACTGATCATGATGTACTATGATCTTGCTCATCGCTTTTTTGGAACCTATGGCAGCAGACTGTATGATAATTCCGAGCCGGAACTGATTGCCGGTCTCATAAAAGCCGGTAAGGGTGAGCAGTTCATAGAAAGACTTCACTGTGTGGGGAGGCTGTCCCTCCTTGCGAAGCGTACTGTAAAGCTGGGCGGAGAAAACGTCAATATCCTGGATGTACTTAGACAGAAAAATCTTATTGATGATGGTTATCTGAAGAATATCCGTGAAACCGCAAAGCTCCTGGACTGCTATAAGAGCATTAATATGGGCGGTGTAACCGGCCTTGTTAACGAAGCAGTTGAAAAAAATGTAAAGGATGAGCATGAATCTAAAGAAAAGATGTCAGACAAGGTCTACGATGAGATTCGTGCCCTTACTAATGGCTGCGATGGACTTGAGCTGGTATACAGAAATGACTTTGACAGGGCTGTAGGCGTTTTCCTCCAGGGGAGCGAAAAGCGTTCGGATGAATTTCTGGCAGTAAAAAGGGCGCTGACAAAGCTCATGAATACCAATAAGGATGGTGAGAACGGTGAGGGCAGGCGCTCTCTTTTGCAGCTTGTGACGATGGGAAAGATAGAAGGGGATACAGAGGTCTTTCCGGCGTATTTAAAGCTTTACAATGCCCTCAGCAGTTATATAGCTTCACACATCAACAATTATTTTCAGAAGGGCAATATCAGTGAGGCAAGTACTCTTTTGCTGCATCTTGGCCGTATTACAAGGCTTGCTTCGAAAAAACGTCTCTGCGATGCGATACCTGCACCTGAAGATGTTATTGAAAAGGAAAAGACTTTTGCCCGTGAAAAGCTGGAGGTATTTGCGGAGAATTACTTCAATTACAGTAAGGCAGTGGGGCAGGACCTCGTTGCCTCCGAGAAAGAGAAACTGACCCGCAGATGGGATGTGCTGAAGAAGGTAGAGCGCGATATTCAGATCATGAACAAGTACTACCGCAAAGATGTTCAGAACAGCTCAAAGCTCCTGATATTTATGCAGGAATATATAGCTGTGAAGATGAACATGTCAATGATTGACAGTGCAGATAACAGGGAAGGCATGGAGCAGGTACTTGGTAATCGCAGATCACAGTTTATAAAGGAGAAGACAGAGCATTATTCTGCAAAAAAAGTAATAAGGAATACGGAAAAACGTTCAGAGGATGGATTGAATCAGAATCAGCTCTTTGAAATAAGGCGCATTGATGAATGGCTTATCAGGAATGCTCAGAACGGGGGTTACCTTGGTTTTATAAGAGGCAGCTCAGACAGAACAGATATCGTAGGTTCAATCATGAAGAAGAGCGCAAGGGAGAGGCTTTATATCTATTATGCCGTAGAGAACTCAAAGGCCAGAAAAAATCCCAATCCCTATGATGCTCTTAAGTCACAGTACTATACCCCGAATCTGGAAGCATTTAAGGGGACAATGATCTCAAATAAGCTGAAGTTCTATAAGAGGTTCTCCGGCGGCGGCTACATATACTGGCACAAGCTTTCTCAGGCCCTGACTCTCTGTGAAGGAAACTCTGCCGTACTTGACAATCTGGATGAAATCATCAATAAAGAGAAGGCTGCAGCAGGGAATATGAATGATAATAAACAGCTGTTGGAGGACGAGGTTGATGGCTACCAGATCATTGATCGCTACACTGACAGGCTGGTAAAAACAATATCCAAAATGATTGAAGCATGGATGCTGCAGGAACAGTATGAATTGGGGCGCATAAAAGCCGATGAGTTTAATAAGAAACATCATGAGATCTACGCAGAGATTACTGAGTATTCCAAGTCATTTAAGACCCTTCCTGATGTGTTCAAATATCATAATGATTTAAAACTTGAAAATGATTCCCACGACAAATCGAAGGGTGACAAGGTAAAGGAAGCGATAAAGGGTGCAGGCGGGCAGATGGTATATTTTTCCAATATTGAAAGCCTCGGTGAATCAATTGCATCCTTTAATGAGCTCAGCGACGGTTTTAACAGCTTTATGGAGAGCTATGGTTCCAACAGTGAAAAGGGCTTTAATCTCATAGGAAATGCCATAGGCATTGGCTTTTCAATGTATGCACTTCTGAAGAACTGGAAGACTACCCGCAATATGGACCGTGTTGCTAGAATTTCAGGTATGGCGCTCAATACCGCCAAGGTGGTACGGACAAGCAGCAAGCTGGCCGTGGCAGCAGGAAGCACAACCACATTTGCAAGCAGCATGGCAGGAGTAACTGCAGGAGTTGTTTTTGCAGGAGCAGATACAGCAATAGCAATCACTAAGGGATGGTCTCATTACAAGAACGGCTCAAAGAGAAAGCTTGCCTCAAAGCTTGCAAGCAGGATATCGGAGAAGGAGAAGAGGGAAGGCACTGTTGTCGATACCAGGTACCGCGACGGAATGGTCAGACTTAACAGGCTTATGGGAAAGAAGCAGAAGATAGATACCGGCACAAGCCTTTTGGGCGCTTCTACAAGTATAACAGCGGCTGTCCTTCTGATAACAACTGTTGCAAGCGGAGGTCTCCTCTCAGGAATAACAGCAGCTGTCGGACTTATTTCAAGCATTGGGTCATATGCATGGACAAACAAAGTGGCAAAGCAGATGAGGCATGAGGTGGATGCTTCATTCTTTAAGGCAGAAGAAATGATGGAAAAGGTACGTGAGGAATGGCAGCAGGAGAATGGCGTTCCGCTCAGCAAAAAACAGGAAGCGCGCCTCCGTGAGCAGATCCTTAAAAGGATTGCCGCGAGCCTTGGATATTATTCTCCCTCGCAGATGGCAAATTCGATTGCTCAAAATTACGCAGGGTATCTCCTTGATGGAGCAAAGAAGCAGGGTGATGAGGGAAAAATGTGTTTGAGCATGATAAAGGGACTTGGAATCAAGGTTACCAAAAATCCAGAGACAGGTGAGATCGAATCGCCCAAGGTATCGGATATCGCAAAGAAGATGTTTGGATAAAATGACTGTATCTATTCAAAGCCAGGACTCGGAAACGCAGGCGTTTTCTCATTGTCGGATATCCGCCAAATGGAAATATTTGAAAATACATCTGCCCGGACAGGCTTGGCATATGTATTTTCAAATATTTTCGCCTGGCTCTGTATAGTTACAAATGACAAAAAAATTGATTACCTGAAGATAAGGCAACCGGGAATTTCACATTCTTGATTTTTTCACATGTTGGATTTCACGTAAGGTCTTACTCTTTACGGCTTGATCGGAAGGATAAAAAAGATGAATATCGAAAAAATATACAGACAGAGAAGAAATGTACTCAGGGTTCTTGCAGATGAATTTGGCAGTGAGATGGTACCGGCTAAGGTTGTCAGGAGCGATGGTACTGATATAGACGATTCAGACCCTCAGATTTATGCCGGCACAACACAGATACTGACGGTTCTCTTTGAGGATCTTACGTCACAGGGGATTGATGCCATTGGGGAATTTTTCTTTATCCCTTACAAGGAAGATGATGATATGCAGATATTCCAGAATGTTATCACGTTGGATGAAGAAGTGGAGGAGGAGATGCTTCCGGAGATCCTTCTGGCAATCACAGCCCTCAACAATGTTATTCCGGTAGGAAGCTTTGGCGTTGACCTGGCACAGAGAAGGATGGCATACCGCCACTCTTACGAGATGCCCTTCCCGCTCTCAGACTCTGATCTCAAGAATTTTCTTGATCTCTGTATGGGAATGGCTGTATCAATGGTAAAAGAGTTCGCATATCTGCTCGCCGAGGTCGCCGACGGAAGCCGCTCGGCTGAGAGTGTTGTACAACTGTTTGATTCGGATCAGATACTGCAATAGATCGGTTGATTGATTGAAGGGACGTTGCCAGCCAGACCGCCGCAAATGAATGTCTGCCCGGGATGACGCTTTCGCTCTGTGAAAAACGTAGCGGTACTAAGGCAGCAAAGGACGCTGCCTAAGTGCCGACGTTTTTCAAAGCATCCCGGGTCAGCCCTTCATTTGCGGCGGCCTGGCTGGCAACTTACTTTGCTTCCGGCCGCTACAAATGAATTCTGAGAATTAAATCAAAAATATGGATTACTACATAAAAGGCGGATAATAGTTACTAAGAACCGGGACACTATTTATTCAGGATATATTTTTGATGAATATTGCACGACCTTCAGGTTATTATTCTGAGAGTGCACACGAAAATGAGGATTGCAAATGGGTGAGAGGACGGATATTAAATCGCTGAATCTGGATGAGCTTACCGGGTTCGTTAAGGAGATGGGGGAGCAGGGATATAGGGCAAAGCAGCTTTATGAGTGGATGCATGTCAGGATGGCGAGGAGCTATGAGGAGATGACGAATATCCCAAAGTCCCTTAAGGAAAAGCTGTCGGAGAAATGTGAGCTTGTTACGCTAAGGAGTGTTGCGGTGCAGGAGTCAGCGGTGGATGAGACCAAAAAGTTTCTCTTTGCACTTGGGGATGGAAACGTAATTGAGAGTGTGTTTATGAAGTACAGGTTCGGTGTAAGTGTCTGCATTTCTTCCCAGGTTGGCTGCAGGATGGGATGCAGGTTCTGTGCATCGACACTCGACGGCGTTGTAAGAAGCCTTACACCATCCGAGATGCTTGATCAGGTCTACTCCATATCAAGGATAACCGGGCAGAAGGTTTCGAGAGTCGTAGTCATGGGAAGCGGGGAACCTCTTGATAACTACGATAACCTTGTTAAGTTCATTTCTCTTTTGTCAGATGAGAATGGTCATAACTTAAGCCAGCGCAGCATCACCGTCTCAACCTGCGGCATCGTTCCCAATATCTACAGACTTGCAGATGAAGGCCTCGCCATCAATCTGGCACTTTCTCTTCATGCGTCAAATGATGAGAAGCGAAAAGAGCTGATGCCTGTTGCCAATACCTATACCATAAGCGAAGTACTTGATGCCTGCAGGACCTACTTCGACAAGACAGGTCGCCAGCTTACCTTTGAATACTCACTTGTGAGCGGCGTAAACGACACCGATGAGGACGCCCGCGAACTCTCATCCCTCCTGAAGGACCTGAACGCCGTAGTAAACCTGATCCCTGTAAACCCCATCAAGGAAAGAGCTTACAAACCCACCGACCGCACCGGTGCCCTGAAATTCAAATCAAAGCTTGAGAAGAACCACATAAACGCCACCATCCGCCGGGAAATGGGCCGTGACATCGACGCCGCCTGCGGCCAGCTGAGAAAACGTTTCATGGAATCGGAATGAAGGCAGTGAGGGGGATGTTTTTGTTTGTCTGCCAATGGATTATAATCCGCGAAACGTTACAATTCAGTTGCCGGCCTGCCACGGCTGGCCGGCAACTGAATTGAAGCCGCGAAACCGCACCATTACTGCACCTTTTAAGAAAAAACTTGAAAAAACCCGAATAAATGGTACTATTAAAGGTAGAAGACAAGCAGGGATATAAGAAAAAAGGGAGCTCCTGCTTTTTTTCGTTGATTTAAGATTTGGCATCACGATTGTTGGGGAGGCAGCTTTGCTAAAAACTTTTTCCATAACGGACATAGGAAAGAAGAGGAAACTGAATCAGGATTATGTCTTTTCATCGGATAGGAGGATAGGGAATCTCTCTAATGTTTTTATTGTTGCAGACGGTATGGGCGGACACAATGCGGGGGATTATGCATCACGCTTTACCGTAGACACAATGGTGGAGGAGATTGAGAAGTCTTTTGAACAGAGCCCGGTGAAAATACTGGATCATGCAATTAAGATCGCCAATACGAAGCTTCGGGAGAAGGCTTCGGATAACCCCAACCTTTTCGGTATGGGGACTACTGTCGTGGCCTGCACTGTTCTGGGCAGGTATCTTCAGGTTGCCAATGTGGGTGACTCAAGGCTCTATGTCATCAATGACAAGATCACTCAGATCACCAGGGACCACTCTCTTGTAGAGGAGATGGTCAGGATGGGTGGAATTGACAGAGAGACCGCAAGGGCTCACCTCGACAAGAATATTATCACCAGAGCTATCGGTGCCACTGAAACAGTAGACATCGACTTTTTTAATGTTGAATTAAACCGTGGGGACATTGTTCTCATGTGTTCTGACGGATTGACGAACATGCTGGAGGATGAGGAGATCCGGATGATCGTCAGCGGTCAGAGAGACATCATAGAGAAGGCACAAAAGCTTGTTGTTGCTGCTAACAATAACGGCGGTAAGGATAACATCGCAGTCATCCTTATCGAGCCTTTTGCTGATGATCTTTCACACGATGGAGGACTGAATGGTTAAGATTGGAATGGTGATCGGGGATCGCTATGAGGTGCTGGAGAAGATCGGCACCGGTGGCATGTCCGATGTATATAAAGCAAAAGATCATAAACTTAACAGGCTCGTGGCGGTCAAGGTGCTGAAACAGGAGTTTTCTGAAAATGAAAACTTTGTATCCAAGTTCAGGGTTGAGGCACAGTCGACGGCCGGGCTTTTGCATCCGAATACAGTTAATGTATATGATGTAGGTGATGAGGATGGCATCAACTATATCGTAATGGAGCTGGTTGACGGTATCACGCTCAAGAAATACATTGAAAAGAAATCACGGCTCTCAGTTAAGGAGGCTGTCAGCATTGCCATCCAGGTGGCCATGGGACTTGAGGCTGCCCACAACAACGGCATTATCCACAGGGATATAAAGCCGCAGAATATCATGATCTCCAAGGAGGGAAAGGTCAAGGTTACAGACTTTGGTATTGCCAAGGCTGCTACCAGCAACACGATAACCTCAAATGTAATGGGGTCAGTTCATTACACATCACCTGAGCAGGCAAGGGGCGGCTACAGTGACGCCAAGAGCGATATCTATTCACTTGGTATAACACTATTTGAGATGCTGACAGGCCGTGTCCCGTTTAACGGCGATACGACTGTTGCAATTGCCATCAAGCACATTCAGGAGGAGCTGCCTAGCCCTGCCGAGTACAACGACGAGATACCTATAAGCGTTGAAAAGATCGTACTCAAGTGCTGTCAGAAGAGCCCCGACAGGAGATATCAGTCAGCTGCGGAGCTTATCACCGACCTTAAAAAATCACTGATAACTCCGGATAAGGATTTTGTCAATCTGATGGACCCTGATGAGGAGGGAGCCACCAGGATTTCCACAGAGGATGAAATGGAGATGCTCCACAATCAGTCTGCGGGAAGGTCATATGACGAGACAGAGCAGATGCGCCTTAAGTCAGATGTGGACCGGGAGTATGAGGACGAGCCTGAGTACGAGGATGACTACGGTAGGGACAGACCCAAGAAGAGGCCTGCCTACGAGGAAAAGAGTAATCATTACAGGAATGATTACAGAAATGATTACAACAGACAGAGACGTAAAAAGACGCAGCAGTCCGGATCTTCGGGTGTTGAGAAGATGACCATTATCATGGCTGTTGTATCAGCGGTACTGGTTGGTTTTATTGTTATCCTTCTCCTTGGAAGAAATCTTGGAATATTTGGAAATTCCGTTGACAGCGGAACAGAGGCAGGAACCCTCATGTCAAATGGAACCGCCTCCTCTGATGTATCCGCAGCATCGGGTGCAGTCAGCGCAGGCGCTTCATCAGATTCCGCCGGAGGTATTCAGATTCCGGACGTGACAGGCAAGAGCTATGCTGAGGCTGTGTCAATACTTCATGACGACAAGGGCTTTAAGGTGGAGAAGGCTCAGGACAGTGCCAACACAGCAGCAAGGGATACGGTTGCTTCAACCACTCCTGCAGCAGGAAGCCGCGCAGCAAGCGGTTCGACCATTACAATATATGTCAGCAATGGTTCAAACTATTCATCCTCTGCTTCAGCGTCAACAGGAGCAGCGTCCGCAGCAACAGCTTCAGCATCGGGAGCATCATCTTCTGCAGCATCAGAGGCATCAAGTGCAGCGGATGACGGAAAGGTCACGGTTCCTAAAATTGTAGGACTTACATCTGAGGAAGCTGTTATCACACTTGTTGAAGCGGGACTTCAGGCGGGTAAGATCATAGAGACCAACAATGCGGACACCAACCTCACAGGTCTGATCTGTGCACAGAGTGTCGCAGAGGGAACCTCGGTTTCCCAGGGCACCATCATTAACATGGAGCTGTCCACGGGACCTGCAAGCGTGACCTACAGCTACAACGCTGATATTGCAGCGCCGACTGAGGGTGAAAATTACAACTACGGAATTCCCGTCAAGGTTACACTGGTGACTTCAGCAGGTACTACGCTTCTTAGCACTACGACCACTGACTTCCCGGTTCAGGGAACCTATAAGGGAATTACAGCACCAACCGGAACAATTACTTTTGTTTACACCGCAACAACTCCTACAACCACTGATCCCGAGACCGGTGAGACCTACGGTGGGGAAACGGTTGAGTACATGGTGACAAGAGCAGTTACTTTTAATCAGGAGAGCTAAAGCTTGCGGGGAAGAATTGTAAAAGGAATCGCAGGGTTTTATTATGTCGAGACCGGAGGCATTCATGTTTACGAGTGCAAGGCCAAGGGCATTTTCAGAAAAGATAAGATAAAACCGGTAGTGGGCGATTATGTTGAAATAGAAATAATTGATGAGGAAAAAGGGCAGGGCAATATTGTAAAGATCCTGCCCCGGACCAATTGTCTTTACAGACCGCCTGTTGCGAATGTCGACCAGGCGGTTATTTTGTTTGCAATAGTCAAGCCTGACCCGAACTACAATCTGCTGGACCGCTTTCTTATAATGATGAGGCAGCAGAATCTCCCGGTCATCATCTGCTTCAACAAGCAGGACATTGCGACGAGGGAGGAGGAGAAGGAGCTTTATGATGCCTACGAAAAGTGTGGCTATCATGTACTTTTTGTGAGTGTAAAAGAGGAGCGCGGACTTGATGAGCTGCGAAAGCTTTTAAAGGGAAAAA
Organism: Butyrivibrio sp.; assembly: GCA_024694565.1. Classification (GTDB taxonomy): domain Bacteria; phylum Bacillota; class Clostridia; order Lachnospirales; family Lachnospiraceae; genus Butyrivibrio. The sequence continues at coordinate 19,196 of JAILJR010000019.1, forward strand.
CTTCAACTCTCGCTGGACCAAGCGGTGTTGGCAAGTCATCTCTTTTAAATAAACTCGTTCCAGATGCCGACATGCAGATCGGCGAGCTCAGCAAAAAGATAGACAGGGGCAGGAACACTACAAGGCATTCTGAGCTCTTTTACGTAAGTGATCTGTCGGGCGATGGGGATGAAACCTTTATTATTGACACCCCCGGCTTCACCTCTCTGGAGCTTCGCGATGTTACATGTGACAGGCTCTGTGACTACTATCCGGAGTTTGAGCCCTTTGAGCCCTCGTGCAGGTTTGGAGGCTGCTCCCACATAGCAGAGCCGGACTGCGGCGTAAAAGAGGCCCTCGCAGAAGAAAATCTGTCAAAGGTCCGATACGACAACTACAAAATGATTTATCAGGATCTAAAACGCATGCGGCCGGACTACACAAAGAAAAGGTAGCGCTTTTTCATTAGAAGCCGTTTACTGTTGGCGCACGTACTAAGTCGCTTACAGTATCAGGATACGAACGGAATAAGTCAGATCTAAGCTGACGTTTATAGAGGAAAATTTCATGAAGATTTATGTGACGAGACATGGTCAGACTGACTACAATAAGACCAGGAAGATGCAGGGACGGACGGATGTTCCCCTGAATAAGGTAGGAATTGAGCAGGCCAAAAGGCGAAGGGAGAGCATTGGAGACATAAAATTTGATGCAGTCTATTCTAGTCCCCTTTCCAGGGCAGTTCAGACTGCTCAGATAATAGGAAATGTTGCCAGGGATAAAATCATCACGGATGAACGGATAATCGAGGCCGATTTTGGCAGCTATGAGCTTAGGAACTACTATAATGTGGGACTTGCGATGATGAGCTACTGGTCTTTTCCTGAAATTTTTCCTGCTCCCGCCGGCGTTGAGACATTGAAGCAGATGATTGACAGGACCAGCTCTTTTCTAAAGGAGCTTGAGCAGAAGGACTATGAAACCGTTCTTGTCGCCTGTCACGGAGGGATAATACGTCCAATCCGCGGCTACCTTGAGGATAAGGAAAACGGTATTGTCTGGAGACCACGTCCGCAGAACTGTGAGATATTTGTCTATGAGTCCATAAACGGAAAGCACAGACTCATAGATGATCTGAAGTGAAAGAGTGATATTTAAGGTAATTCTTTTTGCGTTAGTGCGAAAAGCATTTCCCGGTCAAATGAGCTGCCTGAAAAACTCATGAAATGAGCTGCCTGACAAAAGCTCACGAAATGAGCTGCCTGAAAAAACTCATGAAATGAGCTGTACGACAAAAGCTCGCCAGCCATGGAGACACAAGGTGACTTTTGACCTCAACATCATACTATGAGCCGACCGACAAAAGCCCGCCAGTCCGGCTTCATCTGTGCATATTGCACAAGCGACTGAGAGGCCCTATGAGCTCGTCGGTACTTGGCTAGGTATTTTCGAGCTTAGTACCGCTACGAAGCGAAAGGAGCGAAAGCGTGCCCGAAGTGATTGTACAATATGCACAGTCGGGGCCGGCCTGGCGAGCTTTTGTCGGGCAGCTCATACTATGCCAGGTGGAATACTTTTACCTTCAGGAATTTTCCGACTGCCGTTATCATCGGTCCTAGGAAAAGTGACATAAGTAAGATACCCAGGTTTGGCTTGCCGCCGCATAGAAGTCCGATTATGACAGCGCTGAAGTCAAAGCAGATCCTGATCGCTGCAAAGGGAGTATCCCGCAATATATATTTCTTTATCATAAGCGGGATTGCGTCATAGGGGGCTACTCCCATATCTGCATTCATATATAGCGATGCAGAAAAAACAAACATGGAGAAGGAGATTGCAAATATAATCGCTCTTGATGGCAGCTGGGTAAAAAAGCTCACCGGGATAAATCTGTCCCAGACCCACCCGAAGAAATCAGCAATATAACCGATAAAAACCATGTTCGCAATAGTCCCGAAGCCTATATAGTTTCGTCCAAATATGAGAACTATTACCAATAGGAGCGAGTTGAGAAGCAGCTGCCAGGTTCCGAAAAGAATACCCAGTTTCCTTGAAACGGTAAGATTCATGAAGCTGCAGGGGTCTGTTCCCAGGTTGCACCTTATCAGGAACGATAGCCAGAACCCCATGAAGAATACACCTATCATCATAATAATAAAGCGCAGCCGAAAGTTCGGCTGGTGAATATAGTTTTCAAACCATTTTTTCAGACTGTTCATTTTTTACCTCGTCAATTGAAATTTTGCTGCTTCGTTGTCCATAAGAAATCGTTAACTGATCAAATGGACAAAAGTGGAACATGTTAGTCGGGAGAGCTTTGTCGATAGACTCATTATAATAATGTGTTTACACGAGCTTTTGCCGATAGACTCATTATATAAACGTGTTCACACGAGTTTTTGTCTGGAAACACGTCATATAAACGTGATTCCACGAGCTTTTGTCTGGGAACACATCATATTAACGTGACAGCGCGATATGAATGTACCTGTCACACGTCATGCACTTCATGAAGTGCCCAGTATTTATTCTTGTAATTGATTATGACCGGTGCTGAGGCAAAGGCTTCGTCGCCGATGTAGCAGCGGTCTGATTCTTTGTCAAAGGCGAATTTTCGGCCTTCGCTGTCATTTTCATTTATAAATTCAAGTGCCTGTTCAAGGGTTTCGTCACCCTTGCATAGATGTATGTTCATGGCATATACTCCTTAAGCTTAGGGATCTTTGTCCTATTCATGTTACAATTTTTTGGCCTTTCGTGCCTGTACTTGAGGCTAACAAGATGTAACCTTCCTGAGGGCAATTCATTATACCATAGTTGGAAGGCAACACACACAACAAAAAAGTACTTCTGCTAGCAAAGAGGATAATGGATATAATTCAATATGTAAAAGGCAGATAGCCCAGACTTAAGGTAAATAGGTCGTGTGTCTGAGATGAATTATTCTGTCCAGGACAGATACTCAGTGTATACGGTTTCAGATATTGACCTTGGTGGTTATACTTCGAATTCAGGAATTTTAAAATTGACAGATTTATTATACCGCCAAATATGACAGCGACAATTTGGCGAGATTGGTAAAATGGGCAGAAAAGTAGAGTGAGTATTTCTGCCCCAAACGTAGAAAACACAGGAAGGGGCAGAAAAGCAGGGTGAGTATTTCTGCCCCAAACGTAGAAAACACAGGAAGGGGCAGAAGAGCAGAGTAAGTATTACTGCCCCAAATGGGAAAAATGCAAAAAGGGGCAAAAAAACTGAAAAAGCTCTATCCCCAACAGAGAAAAGGTAAAAAAGTAGAAATCCCAAGAACAATTTCCTAAGATAAAGGCTGGCACATAAGATTGTTCTAAGATTCTGAACCAGAGGCTATTTCAGCCACCCGTAGGGCTTGCCATTGACAGGTTCTGAAAGAGGTGGCACAATAGGAAACGCGACGGTGAGGTATTAAGATTGTTCTTGAGTTCATCACCGTCGGCGGGGCCACAACACGCCTCTTTCAGGTTCTGTCAATGGTGGCGTCCGTAGCCAATGACCTTTCTATTTATGGATAATGACATGATTCGACCGAAAAAATCTGGCCGTACGAGCTTTTGTCGGTTGGCTCATGTATTGATAAGATGCTTCATGTAGAAAAAGCATTAAACTAGTACACCAAATAATAAATAACCGATAAAAATCCACCGATAATTTTTCCAGATGCCGCGTTGTCATCAGTCGTCGATGCCCGCATCGACTCCTTCTTCCGCCTTGCATCTGAAAAAATTCTCGGCGGATTTGATACAGTTATTTAATATTTGGTGTACTAGTAATGCTGTCACTAAATAACTCGACTTTATACTTGTCTTAATTGCCATCTGCTGCATTGTCGTCAATCGACATATCACCAAGTACGTCTCAGTCCTCTGCCAGTCATATGATGGCAAACTGACAATTTAAAAAATGAATGACAAGGCTCAATAGCGTGAAAATGGATTGGTGATAATCAAGCCATTTCTTTAATGCGTTGATGCAGTGGTGTTTTACTGAGCGTTTTGAATATTTCTTGGATATCTGTCTATTTCTCAATTAATTACGAAATTTAGATGCATGTAACTCATTTAGGAAATATAATGGATGCATATGAAAAAAAGTTTATACAGATAAGAGTCGGTCGCAAAAGCTGGCCTTGCTGAGTAACATTTTTTAATAAACATGAAGGAGAATGACCATGATCTATGAGGCAATAAGTGAAGAAAATTTAAAGTATTACGAGGACTTTATACCGGGACAATACAGGCATTTTGCATTTTTTCCGGGGGAGATGATTCTTGGAGCTGCAGCTGAAGAAGAGGATATAAAATTTGCCATGACAGATGATGCAGCAATTAAAGAGACAAAAGACAGTGAGGTTGTTCCGGCCGGAATTATCCTGTTCAACATATTTGACCCCCAGACCCTGAACATAGACTGGCTGTTTGTCGATGAACCCTTTCGGGAGCAGAGCATAGCAACAGATTTACTTGGTGCGGCATTTGAAATGTCAAAAAGAGCAGAGCTTAAATATATCCGGGCAAGAGCATTTAATGAGGATACGGAATCCTTTTTTATAAGGAGAGGCTTTTCCAAAACCGGTTCACAGCACCGTGAGTGGTTTCTGGAGCTCAAGGATGTTAAAGATATAGCTATGCCATCTGAAGATAACACGCTAATGGCAGGCTCAATAAAGCACCTTCCCAGAGAGGTTGTCGCAGACGTTATTGACAGATTCACTGACGATGATATTTGTTTTCCGCTTATTCCCGGGCTTGTGGATCCGGATCACAGCTTCATTTGTGCAAAGGGCAAAGAAATAGTTGGATCTCTTTTTGCTCAGAAGGTGGAAGATGTATATTGCCTTGCGGCATTTAAGGGAAATGAAAACGCAAAAAAAACTCTCTTCGCACATTATCTGTTGTCGTTTCAGGATAATACAGAAAATGCTTACCTGCATATCAGATCCTTCCTGGATGAGAATGACAATTTCTTTTCCAAAATGATAACTAAAGCGGAGTGCATGACCTATCAGGTTTTGACAGCATACCCTGATTCTATGCAAAACGCCGTGGAAGCAGTAGAAAAGGCAATGCTTCAGGAAGAAGAAGCAAATGAGGCAGATGAAAGCTTTCCCAAGCGCCTTGTTGTTACAGATGTGGAGTATTACAGCGGCATGATTATAGACGAAGAGGAAAACTGATTCCTGGCTGTTAATATTAAAAAAATATTTGCCATAACAGGAGGCTTATTCGTATATAGATAAAGCAAACGGCTATGGGATACAAATTTTCAATGTATTTATGTATTGAAAAACCAAATTCATATCTGACTGATCATCAGGTAGCCAGGTACTGTCAGTACACATATTTTTGGGCGCTTACAGTATTCGGAAGAGGCCGGAACAAGTCGTATATAAACAGGCGATTATCAGGGAGAATAAAAATATGTTAGAGAGCAACAGAACTTCAATTGAAAGCGTAGATATTTATGCTAATCAGAATCATGATGAGGAAAGCATTCTTAACAAAAACACAAGTATTCTCGGTGAAAATGTCATGGAGAATAATCTGAATATTTCCAAAAAGAAGGCCAAAGCCAAGTCTTCTAAAAAAGCAAAGGGCAAAGTTGATTCTTCAAAAAAAGTAAAGGGCAAAGCCGAAAAAGAAGAAAATAAGTTTGATCCGGAGATTTCTGCTTCATTAAGAAACTCTGCAGAATTTCTGATGACCAAACAGGACATGTATGCCAATGACAACCGCGCACTGTACAAAAGTCGTAAGTTTAACTATGACTCCAGGCTTTCAAGGCTGACATCCTGGGAGGACAGAACCGAGGTTAAAGGAAAAAAGCTAAAATACAAGGAAAGAGTCAGTCTTCAGAATGATATGGTCAACATACAGCTTTCTCGTGTTGTATGGGACAGAAAACGTTTCTTTTTCATGAAGTTCAATGATGATGGCCCGATGAAAACTCTTAAGGAGCGCGCTTCTCTTCTGGAAAACATTCTTCGTGCAAACAGGGAAGATATGCAAAAGCTGGGCTTTATTGACAAGGATGGCCACTTTATTGCGGAACAGTTCACAAAAGTACTTGACATGGCTTATGAAGAGACCATTGCTGCCTGCGACAACTATTTGAACAACCGCAGTTCACGCAGAAGCAGCATCTGGGGAAGCCGCCGCAAGAAAAAGGTGCAGGACCTGAAAAAGAGACTGTTAAAAGACCAGGAAAAGTATAAGACCTCATATTTCGCCATAAAGCTTGGGGCCTTTGAACAGGATGAAGAAAAAATCACAAGCCCTCAGAACCTTGTAGAATCACTTAGCGTTGTTGAAATTGATGATGCTGAATACCAGAAAGAAGGAAATTCAACAGATGTATACCGCGTAATGGTCAAAGAAAACGGTGAAGAAAAAGTTACAGAAAAAAAATACTACATGAAACAAAATCTGCCCATGCTGGACAAGGACATGGATGGTTTTTTGAAGAGGAGGATCAGTCAGCTTAATAAATCCCAGGCAAACAAAAAGGCTTCAGCGAAGCTGGATGAGAACACTAAAGCCGGAATGAAGGCAAGTCAGCTTGAGGAACAGCGTATGGCAAAGGTTCACGCAGATGATGTGGATTATAAGAATGGAATTGAGTTCCTTGAGCTAATGAAGAAAAATATTGATGGAGCAGGGGTTAAGAAAGCTAACGCGTTCAGGATAAGTTATTCAAACTTCTTTAAACATAACTTTGACCGGTTGTTTAAGGAGCTTTACCAGGTAAATCAGCAGATCAGGTATCTCAATGGGCATCTGAAGGAAAAATTTTCCGACTGGGAAAAGAAATCCGCAGGTGATACAGCTGCTGCTTATGTAAAGGAATTACTAAGGGATAATGGAATACAGAATGATAATACTTCACTGAAAAGGTTGAAAGAAGTATCTGCTTCCGAATGGATCATAGATCAGCTTAATCTTAAGGATGCAGACATAATCAGTTTTATGAAAAGTCTTGATAAGCAGAAACCTAATGAAAATATGAAAATACCAAACAGTGAAGAAACAACAAGCCGTCTGGAAGCACTGCTCCGTTACACAACCGGCAAGGAAGTAGAGCTTTATGGTCAGATAAAGGAGAACGCCAAGGGCGATGAGAGCGATATGTCTCAGTACAATACCATGGCAACAGGTCTTTTGGCCGATGAGTACGGATTTAAGGATGAAATAGTCCAGACCTATATTAAAACCGCTGAGTTCGACCAATGGGATGATCAGACCTACAGTGGAACCGTAACCCTTCAGGAGATAGCCGAGGGTGAAGAGTGGATTGAGGTGTGCAAAAGAGCAAGAAGCAATAAAATGAAGATACGGCACACTGAAAACTCCATAAGGCAGCTTATTCGTCTGCAGATGTTTGATACTCTCTGCATGCAGCAGGATCGCCACGGCAGGAACTTCAAGTGTATCACAGAAGAGAAGGATAATGTTATTTACATCAAGTCAATTCGTGCCTATGATCATGACCAGAGCTTCACAGAAGATAATCTGGCAGAGAGCTTTCAGGAGAAGAAGGGCAAGGATGGAAAGCTCATAGAATCAGTTAAGAATTGTTTCCTTCCTTCTACCCTTAAGGTAGTCAAGAAGAATTCACCTGAGTACCGCTACGTTGTCAGCAAATACTTCGGCGGCAAGGTTGCACCTCCTCCAACCTGGATGACAGGCAATAATGAGCTGAAGTATAAGGATGCAAATGGCAAGGATATTGTGCCTGATAAGTATTTGCAGGGTTTTATCAAGGCTTATGGATTTTCTAATGATGAAACCAACAGTTTTGATCATGATATCGATGCACGCACAGAGGAGGACTATGACGCAAAAGAAAGGTTTGTTAAACGAAACCAGGTTGGGTTAAACTGGAATGAACAATGGAATTATGAAAAAAACAGAGCTGGTATTGGGACTGAAAACAGCGATTTCGATGTACAATCCGAGTCAAAAATCATAGTCAGATCAACAGGAAAGGAAATCAAGAAAGGAAAGACTCTCGGGGGGAATTATTTGAGTGTTTTGAATGATATTTATGATATCACAGTAAAAATTGAAGAATATTTTACGAATAGAAAGATAAAGCCCGAAAGTCCTTCACGATTAAGAAAAAAGCTGAATGCAGGTAAAAAAGTTGATCAACATGAAAAGATCATGTTTGACAAAGATATGATGAAGGAAAAAATCAGGAATTGTAATCATGAAGAAAAAAAGACATTTGCCAACAATATTAAAAAACTTGTAAATATTGCTGAAACGTATGATTTTTCAGATGTGGTAACCCGCAATGACATTATTGAAAATGCATGCTTTAAACATGTGAATGACAAGAATAATGGGATTTTACCTGCAAAAGTTATAACCGGCAAAGATAATAAAAAGATCACTGAGAGAAAGGGACTTTTTCAGGCATGGATAAATGAGGTGATTCATACTTTTGTCGATGCATTTTCAGATGATGAAGAAATGGTAGCTTTGATCCGCGGCGATCAGGCGGAGCCGGAAGCTTTGGCTGAATTCAAGAATGAGAACGGAGATCTTGAAATTCCGGGACTCCTTCATGCAGACAGAGAAGCCTATGAATCAGTATGTCGATTGGTAAGGGATTTTGATAACGGCACAATAAGGGAAAAACTCACGGCCAAGAAGCTTGCAAAGGGAGCAATCGATGCTATTCAAAAACGGGCAAAGGAATTAAAAGAGCGCTATGAGTACATGCAGATCAAAGCTGAAAAGCTGCTCGCCATAAAGTACCCCAATGAGTCAGAGGACAGCCCATATCGCAAATTCTTCCTTGATAAGGAGGACTACAGCACGCTTGGGAAAATGTCGGATTTTGCAATAGATCCCGGGGACAGCTATCTCGTTCAGGACAATGAGCATTATCTCAGCTGCCAGAAATCATTCCAGGAACTCTCAACAGTCGGAGAGCTGAAGGATAAGCTTGATGCGCGCCAGAGGATAATAAAAGATCCCAAGCGCTGGAACTGGATAGAGAAAGAGTGCCCGAATGACCTTCAGACAGATGTGGAGGACAGGATAGCTTCTTAAATCAGGATTACCATGTAACTGATTTTTGAGCAGTTCAATCGGACAAAAAGCCGGGGCCGGTCCAAAAGGACCGGCCCTGTTTTTTTCTTCAATAATTGATACAATTCAGTTGCCAGCCAGCCGGAGCAGACCAGAGCAAGTGAAAGGCTGAGCCGGGGTGCCTTGAAAAACGTCGGCACTTAGCGCACGTACTTTGGGCGCTTAGTACCGTTACGTTTTTCACGGAGCGAAAGCGTCACCCAGGGCAGACTTACACTTGCGGCGGTCTGCTCCGGCTGGCTGGCAACTGAATTGTTACTATTTAATAACAAAAAAATTCAAAGTTGTGTTACTATGTAATATAGAATAGTTTGCGACAAATTGATTTTTTACAATATTGTCTGATGCTTTGATACGGAGATAGCATATGGATGAAAATAGCACTCTGAGACTTCTTGAAGCTGTTAAGGACGGCTCATTACCTATAGATAAGGCACTGCTTGAGCTGAGGAAGGCACCCTTTGAGGATCTGGGCTTTGTAAAACCTGATTATCACCGGGGACTTCGCCAGGGAAAATCTGAAGTGATCTACGGTCAGGGCAAGACAAAAGAACAGATACTGAAGATATCTGAAAAATTTTTGGAACATGGACAGGACAAGGTGCTCATTACAAGGATGAGTTCGGAGGCAGCAGACTATTATAGAAGCGAGAAGACCTCTTTTACAGAAGAGCTTTTCTATGACAGTCTCAGCAGGGTTGGAATAGCCTACGGGAATGGTGTGTCAAGGGACAATGCAGATGATGGCGCAGGCACGATAGTTGTTGCAACGGGCGGAACAAGTGACATGCCTGTTGCTGAGGAGGCAGCTCTCACCGCAGAGTTCTACGGCAACAAGGTGGAGAGGCTCTACGATGTTGGAGTGGCAGGTATTCACAGACTTATGAACAAAGGTGTTCTGGACAAGATTATGACAGCCGGTGTGATCATAGCCATCGCCGGGATGGAGGGAGCGCTTGCCAGCGTGATAGGAGGGCTTGCTGACTGTCCCGTCATAGCGGTTCCGACCAGCGTCGGCTACGGAGCATCCTTCGGCGGTCTGTCAGCTCTTTTGTCAATGCTCAATTCCTGTGCAAGTGGAGTGAGCGTGGTGAATATTGACAACGGCTTCGGTGCAGGTTATCTTGCGAGCATGATAAACCGGAAATGAAGCGGGAGGTTTTTAATCAAGGTCACAATTTTTTTTGCCAAACGGGCCGGGATGGCGGGGAACTGTAGCGAAATAAATTGTTCAGTTAATTCTTCTACAGTTTCTAAGACGTGAAATTGCTCAGTTAATTCTGCTACAGTTCATAAGGCACGATATTGCTGTCCGTTAAGCCCTCACTCATTGTGGCATAAATATTATCTTTGGAACTGTTTGAAAAATAATTTTCACAGTTTCCTGGAGGAGAGGATGAAAAGAGTATTATGAAACTAAGTAAATTTAAGAAGCATTTTTCCATTTTGGCAGTAGTGCTTATACTTGCCATGGTATTGGGAACCGTTGCAGGTGCAATCGCCGGAGCGGTCCGCTCATCCGGTGTAGAACCGGTAAGACCGGATGCGCAGGAAGAAACAGTCAGTGAATCCGGGGATACTGACGAAGCTAAGTCCCCAGAGACAGCGAAGGCTCAGGATACAGAGGCCTCCGGGCAGGACAAGGACCAGACGGCCTCCAAGTCCCAGGATAATTCGGAAACGGGTTCAGATGCGTCAGATCAGGCATCCGGCGATACAGCAGCTTCTTCTGAAGCATCCGATAGCTCGTCAGACAATAAAGCTTCAGATGAATCAGCGGCGGGAGATGTGACAATCCGCATCGCAGCCCTCAAGGGGCCCACAACCATAGGCCTTGTAAACCTTATAAATGATGCGAATAACAAGGAGACAGAAACCAACTACGAATTTGAGATGTACACTGCAGGCTCTGACATCATGGCAGCCATGGTAGCAGGAAAGGTCGATATAGGACTTGTTCCCTCAAACGTAGCCTGCGTTATGAACAACAAGGTAGAGGGCGGAGTGACAGTCATTGATATCAACACCCTTGGCGTTCTCGAGTGCGTATCATCCGATAAAGCAATAAAAGGGATTTCCGACCTTGCAGGAAAGACCCTCTACATGACAGGTCAGGGAGCAACCCCTGAGTACACGGTAAATTACTTATTGAAGGCAGCAGGCATCAAGGACTGCAAGATCGAATTCAAGTCAGAGCCCACCGAGATAGTATCAGCTATGGCAGAGGACGATGCGATAGTATCAGTACTTCCCCAGCCCTTCGCCACAGCCGCACAGGCTCAGAACGACAAGCTGATCTCCAACTTCAAACTTGAAGACGAGTGGAAAAAGTTTAACCCGGATTCAGGCATAGTAACCGGCGTAACTGTAGTATCAAACGCCTTCTTAAAGGACCACGAAGCTGCAGTCAAGGCCTTTATCGCTGACCACGAAAAGAGCGCCCAGGCCGCAACAGCCGACGTAGACAAAACCGCAGCCCTTGTAGTAGAGCAGGGCATAATAGCCAAAGAGCCCTTGGCCAAAAAGGCCATCCCCTCCTGTAGCGTAGTCTGCCTCACCGGCCCCGAAATGAAAACCACCCTACAGGATTACCTGAAGGTCCTCTTTTCTGAAGACCCCAAATCCGTAGGCGGCTCCTTACCTGAAGACTCATTTTATTACACTGAGTAAAGCGCCACTTAAATACATTACAGAATACCTTGTAACAGGCAAAGAATAAGAGTAACTATTCAAAGCCAAGACACGGAAACGCCCACGTTTCCGTGTTGTCGGCTATCCTCCAAACGGAACCATTTGAAAATGCATCTGCTCGAGCTTGCCCGGCAAATGCATTTTCACAAAATCTCCGCCTGGCTCTTAATAGTTACAAATAGAATTTATATCGACTAAAGCTCCTGCTTCAGAGAAATGTATACATATGAGTGAGGCCGGTAGATGATATTTAAGCTGCCGCAGCGGCCCTTGCGAGCGGCCGGCACTTAGCGGCCGTACTTTGGCCGCTTAGTACCGCTGCCAGCGAGCAGGAGCGCAAGCGTGCCCAAGGCAGCTTAAATATCATCTACCGGCCGGAGTAAATCATTCCACCATGAAACAATCCGTGAAATCCACGATCCTCCCAATTGCTGCCTGGCTCATAATATGGCAGCTTGTGGCGGTCATTATCCACAACAAAATATTATTGGCCGGTCCCATAGAGACCATCAGTGCCCTTGTATCCCTGTCACAGACCCCTTCCTTCTGGCAGTCAGTCTCAGAGAGCACGGGACGGATACTTACGGGCTTTTTTGCAGGCACTGTCCTTGGCATCCTCGCCGCATATCTTGCGTACAAAAAGAGCGCAGTCGGGCATTTCTTAAAGCCCCTGGTGATAACCCTCAAATCCGTTCCTGTGGCGAGCTTTGTGATCCTGCTCCTCATCTGGTTCGGAAGCCGGGGCATAAGCGTACCAATTGTTGCGATGGTAGTCTTCCCGATCCTGTATCTGAATACTCTTGAGGGCCTTAAGAGCACAGATACAAAACTGCTTGAGATGGCAGGAGTTTTCAGGATGCCGATGACAAGACAGCTGAGGTATATCTTTTTTCCACAGCTCCTTCCTTTCCTTAAGGGCGCCGTCAAGCTCGCAATCGGAATGAGCTTTAAGAGCGGCATAGCAGCCGAGGTCATAGGCCAGCCCATGAACACCATAGGCAACGGCATCTACCAGGCCAAGATATATCTTGAGACCGGTGAGCTCTTTGCCTGGACGATAGTAGTCGTACTCATTTCCTTCATCTGTGAAAAGCTGTGCATGCTGCTGCTTGACCTTCTTGGCGGTAAATTCAGACCGTCACGGATCAGTAATAAAGGAAAGGCGGTGGGAGCGTGACTATTGAGGTAAAGGATGTAACGAAGGCTTTTGACGGAAAAAACGTAATTAATGATTTTTCTCTTGATATAGAAGAGGAACACAGTTATATTATTACAGGTCCCTCCGGCTGCGGAAAGACGACGCTGCTGCGCATCATCCTTGGGCTTGAAAAGCCCGACAGCGGCACGGTCAAGCTCCTTGGCGACTACAAGTACCCCTACATAAATGCAGGAGTGGTCTTTCAGGAGGACCGGCTCTGCGATGACTTTGATGCTGTTACCAACGTGACGATGGTAAGCCGCAAGGTCTTCAGGGAGACAGTCATTGAGGACCTTAAAAAGCTTCTTCCCGAGGAGGAACTGTTCAAGCCGGTAAGGGAGCTCTCCGGCGGGCAGCGGCGGCGCGTCAGCATCGTAAGGGCCTGCGCCATACCAAGCGACATCCTCATAATGGATGAGCCCTTTACGGGTCTTGATGATGATATGAGGAAAAAGACAATTGAGTTTATAAGAGACAAGCAGGGCTCGGGCGCGCTTGTGCTGACGACCCATGACACCAGAGAGCTTGACTTTGGCAGAACGATCAGCCTGTAAGGCGCTCTCATACAGAGTAAGCTGCCCGGAATTGAAGATACAGCAGAGCAATTTCGGAGCAGTCAGTCCGGAATTGAATATACAGCAGAGCAATTTCAGAGCAGTCAGTCCGGAATTGAAGATACAGCAGAGTAATTTCAAAGCAATCTGCCCGGAATTGAAGATACAGCAGAGCAATTCAAAGACATTAGGAACTGTCTGAAAAATATATTTTTAAAAAGTTCCAAAGTCTCAGCATAAAAAATCAGGTTACATTCAGTCGGAACCGCGTGCGGAGCTGATTGTAAAATATAAAGTTTCAGAGGAAGAGGAGATTATTTATGGTAACAAATGATGCCAGTATGAACAGATTCAAGCATAACATTATGGAACAGGTATGCAGGCTCGAATGGGAGGGCAAAAATGACCAGGAGCATATCGAGCAGCTTGTACTTGATATCATCCCGGGACCCAAGCCCGAGTACAGATGTTGTGTATATAAAGAAAGAGAGATTGTCCGTCAGAGGATAAATCTTGCAATGGCAAAGGCACCTACCTACAATCCGGACTCCAAGAGCATAGTTCAGGTCATTGACCCGGCCTGCGACGAGTGCCCTATTTCAGCATATTCAGTTACTGACAACTGTCGTTTCTGCATGGGCAAGCCCTGCCTCAATTCATGCAAATTTGATGCGATAAGACCCGGTGACACACATATGCACATCGATCCTGCAAAGTGCAAGGAGTGCGGAATGTGCGCAAAGGCCTGTCCCTACACTGCCATCGTACATCTGGAGAGGCCCTGCAAGAAGGCATGCCCTGTCGGCGCCATCACCTATGATGAGTACGGCTACTGCAAGATCGACGAGGATAAGTGTATCCAGTGCGGACACTGCATCCACAGCTGTCCTTTCGCAGCCATCGGAAGCAAGACCTTCCTGGTTGATATTATCAAGGAGATCAAGGCAGGAAAAGAAGTGATAGCTATGTGTGCTCCTGCAACAGAGGGCCAGTTCGGTGAGAACATATCCATGGGCTCCATAAAGGAAGGACTTAAAAAGATCGGCTTTGCAGACATGGTAGAGGTAGGTCTTGGAGGCGACATGACAGCTGCCTATGAGTCAGAGGAGTGGTCAGAGGCTTACAGGGAGGGCAAGAAGATGACAACCTCCTGCTGTCCTGCATTTATTAATATGCTCAAAAAGCACTTCCCTGACCAGTACAGGGACAACATGTCATCAACAGTTTCACCAATGTGCGCTATCTCAAGATATCTTAAGGCCACAAGACCGGGATGCGTCACTGTATTTATCGGACCATGCATCGCCAAGAAGTCTGAAGCCCAGGACAAGTCAGTTCCCGGAAATGCAGATTACGTTGTTACCTATGGAGAGCTTCGTGCTCTTATGAGATCAAAGGATGTGAAGTTCGAGCCTGTTCCTGAAGGCTATCAGGAGTCTTCAATCTGGGGCAAACGCTTTGCTGCCAGCGGCGGAGTTGCCAATGCGGTTATCGAGTGCATGCAGGAGAGAGGAGAGGACACATCCGGTCTGAAGCTCCTCAAGGCAGCAGGTGGCGCAGACTGCAAAAAGGCACTTACGCTTTTGAAGGTCGGAAAACTTCCCGAGGACTTCATCGAGGGTATGGTTTGTCCCGGCGGATGCGTGGGCGGACCGTCAAGGCACAAGAATATTTCTGACATCAATAAGGCCAGGGAAACTCTCCTTAGCAAGGCTGATGACAGAAAAGTGCTTGAGAACCTCAAGAACTATCCTATGGACAAGTTCTCAATGCACAGGGACGGACACATGTGATTTTTATCTTTGGCAGAAAATAATAAATGGATTACTGTTTTTCTGAGGAAAAACAGTAATCTCATCATTTTTGAAGCAGTAGATTTTTTCCAAACTCCATGAGGGCGAAGTGAATGGAAGCAAAATTCAGACCTGCGATGACAAAAGAAAAGAGGATCAGGATCATACTCAGCATATGTATGATTCTGTTCTCTTCAGTCTTTGCCATTACTTATAACCTCCATATCATCAGACTTGACGAAGAAGGTTTTGGCGCCGCAGGGCTGTTTTTTGCCCTCAGATATATCCCGATCATGATAACTGCCGCCCTTGGGGGAAATATACCCGGAATGATAAGCGTGCTTATCATTTTTGTGTTCAGGTCGCTGTTTAATTCCAGCTTTTCCTATATGACCTTTATTTACCTGATGGTAGTATGGCTTATGGATATGCTGGCCAGAAGAAAGTGGTTTGACTCTGTTTTAAAGGCTTTTCCGGTCAGTATTTTTATGCAGATAATGGTGGGACCATTCTGGGGAATGGTTCTGCTTCTTCTGACTGAGAACGGCCTTGGCTCTTTTTCAATGCGTCAGTGTCTTTATATGTTTATCAATGAGCTGCCCGGCTGTCTTATGGGAAGCATAATCATCTATCTGATCTTTAACAAAATTCCTGATAAAAAGAAGCTGTATTTTGTAAACGGGAAGTACTATGTCCCCAAACGTATGCTTAATGATGATGACAGATTTCTGGTTGAGGGCAGATCCAGGCTGGGATATGTGGTCACCAATATCATTGTCTTCGAAGCTCTTATCCTGGGAATTTCTGCCGAGCTTGCATCGAACACCATTACTGTCGGGATCAGACAGGATTATGTTAACGAAGTGCAGTCAGACAGCAAATCAGAAATTGATTACTCTGTTTTGTACAGCACCGAGAAGATCGAGAACGCCGTGAGTGAGAGCATTATTAAAGAGGCGCACACCGAGACGCTTAATCTGACACAGAATCTTTTTGATGGCGAGATCAACTGGAAGTTCAGCATTAAGCTTGCAATGATAATTGCCATTATAGTCATGCCGATGGCCGTCTTTGTAAACTGGTATGCTCAGAAGAGGATAGCAGAGCCCATAAGGGCGCTCTCAAAGGCCATGGCCAATATTTACAGCACCAACGAGAAGGAGCTGGCGAGGAATATCGAGGACATCCACAACCTCTCGATAGATACCAATGATGAGATCGAGGAGCTTTAC
This sequence comes from Butyrivibrio sp., assembly GCA_024694565.1. GTDB lineage: Bacteria > Bacillota > Clostridia > Lachnospirales > Lachnospiraceae > Butyrivibrio. The sequence continues at coordinate 35,777 of JAILJR010000019.1, forward strand.
CATGCCGTGGATCTGTCTGTCTACAGGCTTGTTGAGTACATAGATCTTGTAAAGACGAGACAGAATATCGAGGATGAGCTTACAGTCGCCCAGTCAGCCAATGAGGCCAAGACCAGATTTTTGTCCAATATGTCCCATGAGATCAGAACCCCCATCAATGCTGTCCTTGGCTTTGATGAGATGATACTGCGCGAATGCAGGGATGAGAATATCCTGGGCTATGCCAACGACATCAAGAGCTCCGGTAAAACGCTGCTTGCACTCGTCAATGATATACTTGATTTCTCCAAGATTGAGGCAGGCAAGATGGAGATCGTTCCTGTCGAGTACGAGCTTGGGTCTCTACTTAATGACCTTACCAACATGTCCGAGATGAGAGCCAGGGAAAAGAACTTAAAACTGACTGTAAATGTAAACAGGAGTATCCCGCATATCCTCTTTGGAGATGAAGTCCGGATAAAGCAGTGTATAATCAACATTGTTACCAATGCGGTAAAATACACAGAGACAGGCTCTGTCGATCTCGACGTGAACTACGAGGTAATGGATGATGACGATCCCGTTGAGAACAATATGGAGAAGATCCTTTTGAAGGTGAGTGTATCCGACACCGGAATCGGCATCAGGGAAGAGGATATGGACAAGCTCACCTCTGCATTTGAGAGGATCGACGTCAGGAGAAACCGCACCATAGAGGGAACCGGGCTGGGAATCAGCATTGTCACAAGTCTTCTCGACATGATGGGGTCAAAGCTTGAGGTGAAGAGCGAGTACGGAAAGGGCTCCGTGTTCTCGTTTGCCATAGTACAGAATGTTGTTGACTGGGAGCCTGTGGGAATTTTCCCGGATAAGGCTGGCGAGCTGCGAAAGATAGGAGGAAGCTACACCGAGACTTTCAGGGCTCCGGATGCAAGGATACTTGTGGTGGACGACACCAGGACCAACCTGACGGTCATAGTGGGGCTGCTTAAGCAGACCCAGATAAAGGTTGATACTGCGACAAGCGGAAAAGAGGCGCTTACACTGGTTGCTGCAAACCATTACGACATAATTTTCCTTGACCACAGAATGCCTGAAATGGATGGCATACAGACCTTCCATGCCATGGAGTCGCTGGAAGGAAATAAAAACAGTGATACTCCGGTGATCGCACTGACTGCAAATGCCATTTCGGGATCCCGCGAAATGTATCTGAGAGAGGGCTTCAGGGGATATATGTCAAAGCCTGTTGATCCCAAGAAACTGGAGGAAC
>JAILJR010000014.1 GCA_024694565.1 Butyrivibrio sp.
CAAGCAGAATGATATCGCAAAGTATCTTGGCGTTACCCGCGGTACATACTCACACTATGAAAATGCCCGACTAATGCCTCCCACAGATGCTCTGTATAAGCTCTCAGCCTACTACAAGGTGTCACTTGCAAAACTGATTAGTCTTGCAGTGCAGAGTCCGAGAAACGAAAACACAGACATCAGAGCATCAGAATACATTGTTTCAGACGATGACGTTACGGTACAGCTCGACGAGCTCTACAATGGGTTTCTTAGTGAATGTGCCGACATGTCGCCAAAGGAACTGGGTGATTGGACCACAATTGAAGACAGAGAGATAATCTATTACTACCACAAGCTTTCAGGTAAAGATAAAAGACTTTTTACTTATTTTCTAAAGCTTGCCCTGCTCAGCAGTTTCGATAGCAAAAAAGATAACTCCTGATCCTCGTAGAGGTGATGCGGAGTTATCTTTTTTAATAATTTCATACTACACCGCAAGATGCAGCATATGTGTGGCAATATTGAAATAAACAAGAAGCGAAAGCGCATCGACAATGGTAGTTATGAACGGACTCGCCATGACAGCGGGGTCGAATCCGAGCTTTGATACCTTCTCAAGGTTGGTAAAGACAGCCTGCCCGTCCTTTATGACAGCAAGGGATCCGCGGATTTTTATTATGTTTTTCTCCGCATCATCTATATTGTTGAGAATCAGATCCGCAAAGTTGATGAAGGTGTTGTCATTTATCCTCCGGTCCAGATACTTGCCGGTCAGCTCAGATGAAACAAACTGCTTTGCAACCCTGCTCCTCTGGGCGTTTACCTTCTCCCACTGCTCCCCTGAAAGCTCCAGTCCAAGCTTTTTTACATAATAAAGAGGATACCTTATCTGATGGGCTATTCCCAGGGCGATCAGTATATCCCCCGGCAGGTTTCCGTTCATATGGGTATGAAAATCCGCCCGGAACTTAAGCTCTTTTCAAATAAAAGTCCTGAAGGCAGTCCTCGAGATATCAAGCTCAGAGTTCTTGGACTGGCTCATCAAAGTCTTTGCAATTGCAGGAATGGTTGCCTTTACATCTATGCTCCCATCGGGATAAATAGCTGCAATCTCCATATCTCCCATTCGGAAAATGTAGCACTCCCTGTTCAGCCCATCCACATAGCAGGGAACCTCTCCCCTTATTACAAACATATCGTCCTCGTCCTTGGACAGCGGAAGAGAAAAGGTCCTTGCAAGATTCCTTATCAGATTTCCCGTGCTGTGATTAGGCGTTGACAGAACAAACATAAGCCTGTCCAAATCTTTGTACAGGCTTACTATTATCTATACTTAGCCTTACACAATCCCCTCATAGAGCAACTTGTCGCCAATGTGGACTTCCTCTACTCCCGGCTTCTTATTCTCCACCTTTAATGAACTCAGGCTTGTTATCAAGAGCATCTCCGCGCATTTCATCCGAAAATATACTTTCCCCTATGAAAAAATTATAAAGACGCATCTCAAAAATCTTATTAGCTATGGCCACGGTATTGTGATTATTCACTATAAAGCCATACATACGCAGCTGTTTCTGTTCATCATTGTCCGGATTATGCGCTATTGTTTCACCACCAAGAAGGATCCGCCTCAGTTCTCCTCTTAGTCTTGGCATATTCCTAAGCTTACCCATGATGGAATCAAACAGAGTATTGTCCTCAGAAATAATAACCTTAACTGCCTGTTCTACTCCATCAGCTGACCAGGCATCTGACTGGGTGTAAAATACCTCCGGAACGAGCTGCTCATCTATAAGCTGACAAATCCTGCTTACAAGGAAAGGATATCCGCTTGTGTATTCCCTGATCTGTTTTGCAATAGCCGCTGTGTTCATTCCTGTGTGATGGTCTGCTTCATACTCGTCAAGCATACCTTTTATCCCATCCTCAGATAAGCTCATATCTATAGTAAAATCTGCAGCGATGTTCCAGGGGCTGTTTTCTTTTGAATCAGCCTCGTCACGGATCTTTGATTTCAAATGCTTAACATCTGTAACTCCGGCAAGGATTACAGACTGGAAGGTCTTTGCACCTTTTGTTTCTCTATTGATATAACTATCACGCAGTTGTCCAAGGAAATCTAAGAACACCTGATTATTGGTCGCACTGTCGACTTCATCTATAATCAGCACAATCTCTTTTTCTGACTCATAGCACCAATCTAAAAATGCATCAAAAAGCTCATCAAGTTCAGCCTTTTCTTCCTTCCTGGATATAAAGTCATTTATTTGATCCAGTACTGATTCAGGAAGAACAATTCCGTTTCGCAGCTCCTTCTTTATCTTTCTGCAAAAGGCTTTCACAAATGACTGTTCTGTCTTGAACCCGGCATTTCCTATGCCCTCAAAGCTTATGCTCACAACACAATAGAAATCAGATAAGCTTTTCCTAAGCGCATTTATAGTCGTTGTCTTTCCATACTGCCTTGCTCTATTTATGGTAAAATACTTTCCTTCATCTACAAGCTTCTTTATTTTCTGAATTCTCTCGGAGAGATCTACCATATAATGCTTTTCCGGTATACATACTGCGGTTGTATTAAAAGTCTTCATAAACGCAACTCTCTTTTTCTCCGATTTATTTGCATGGCATGAATATGACCATACACATTTTACCTCAGTATATCACATTCTGGACAAATAGCATTTGCCAATTCATCAGGCGATCAAATGCCCAGATACAATCCCCTCAAGAGAGCTGTACTATGTTGCAACAATCCACCAGGTTGTTAAATTGTAACGGCTGGGGCTCTATAGATTGAATCACCTGACCATGTTTTCGCCTTAATGGGGTCAGGCGCTTACACAGCATCAAAAACAATTGAACTAACCATTCGTACCAGCATATTTTTGCTCATTCTTGGGCATTTACTGTACGGAATCAGCCTGATTTCCAAAGGCCAGGTTACAATTGAATCTCCAAGCCACATTTTTGTGGTTTCGAAAAGCTCTTTTGTTCCCGTATATACATCTTTATATTCTCTTATAAATTTCATGCCATTTTTCTTATTATGAATCACCACTATTCCATCCAGATATTCCCGCTTATCGATTGCCCTGTCTGCAATACTTATAAATTCTGATGCAGATAATTTTTGTGTTTGTTCATATATTGTACTGAGTTTAGCCGAACTGACGCGAATATTTCTCAGGAGTACAACAGGTGTTCCAATAATAATAGCGACCATTATAATGAAAAGTGCTTCAGCCTTGGATGGCATTCGAAGTTTAATATCCATTTTAGGCTTATTATCAATTTCTTCATGCGCTGAAGCAGCGTCAATTACCGACTCATCTTCTGTAATTGCAGCGTCTGCCTCTTTCTCGTTTTCACTAACAGCCAGCAAAGCATTCCTGTTGTCCACCTTTGCACGGAGACTTTCATCGTAGCCTTCTAGCATGGTCTCCTTTTGGAGATACCCGCTCTCTGACATTTCATACGTTTTCCGGGCTTCTACCTTGTTCACACTGCTGTCTGTCATTACCTTAGCTTGCAGGTCTTCATCATAGCCTTTCAGCATAGACTCCTTTTGTTGATATCCGCTCTCTGACATTTCATACGTTTTCCGGGCTTCTACCTTGTTCGCTTTGCTGCCTGACATTACCTTAGCTTGCAGGTCTTCATCATAGTCTTTAAGCATGGACTCTTTTTGTTGATATCCACTCTCTGACATTTCATACGTTTTCCGGGCTTCTACCTTGTTCGCTTTGCTGTCTGACATTACCTTCGCATGCAGATCTTCATCGTAGCCTTCCAGCATAGACTCCTTTTGTTGATACCCACTTTCCGACATCGCATACATTTTCTGGGGCTCTTCTTCACGATCTGTTTCTTTTGGTTTTTCAGCCCCTTTCGACTTCTCAGTTTCTCTTGGGTTTTCCATTTCCTTTGGCTTTTCCACTTCCTTGGGATTTTCCGCTTCTTTGGGCTTTTCCGTTTCCTTGGGCTTTTCCGTTTCTTTTGCGTAATCCTTTTCTGTTACTTCAATTTCAACCACATATTCGATCGGCAGCCGTAATCTCGCCGAAGAACCATATGTTGCATGGAACGAGTTGACATAATTTATGGCATCCACCTCAATAGGTTGTGCTAAATTTCCTGCCGGATCTTTGTCCAAAGTTATATAGTTTGCATCATTTGCCTTGATTGTTCTCGCATAGTCGCTGTCATCATTAATATGTGCATATTGATATTTATGCCTCATTTCATGGATAATTACATCAGCCAAAGCAGATCCACCAATTCCAGTATCCGGATTCAGGAATATAGTATCCCTTGATGGTGAATACCTTGCGGCAACATCCAAAGACTGGGATTCCCATACAATTGCAGGCACCGGCACTCCTAATATTTCTGCGAGATAATTCACAAGGAGCCTTATTGCTGTTTCCTTTTGACTTACTGAGAGGGATCTCCACACAGAATCATCAAAAGGATATTCTATTGTTTTTGTGACAGTCTTTGTTATCTTTTTTTCTGATGTGAAGTCTTCGCACGCAAATACATCATACGAACAGACAAAAATCGGTAAAACTATCATCAGACTTAGCAAAAATGGGATAACTGTCCGGATAAGCTTATTCTTTACACACATATGTTGTTGCCTTAGTTTTTCTAAAAGTTTCTTACCTTAATCTGCTGCGTGGGTGGTTTAAAAACAATAATTTTACCCCTAAAGCGGTAGCTGTAACCTATATGATAGGTATACTTCCTAAAAAAAGGATGGTACACAGTCCGCAATATCTGATTTTATGTTGTTCACGGGTACTTTTATTATGAACTATACATCTGGGATACCTTTCGTATAATTCTGATACTCAGACTGTGCATATCCCAAATGAGGAGATTCGGATAGAATTTGAACGCTCTATTCATGAAGTGACTCATGAGGCAACTCTAAAGAGACTGAAAGAAAGTGAACAGCTATTTATTGATACTATAAAGATGAACGAAGAATCTGTGACTGCACAGATATAGTATATCTTCCCAGGCAGGATTCAGACTGGCCGGTGTTAGTAGTCGAGCTTAAGTGGAACAAGGATTCCACGGGTGCAATTGACCAGATATTAGACAAAAAATATCCGTCAGTCCTTGAAAACTTCGGAGGCCCCATACTTTTAGCAGGCATAACTTATGATAAAGATGCTGTGGCAGGAGAAAAGAAGCACCGCTGCAAAATCGTTGAATATACGTATTGACATCATCCAATTGGCACTTTGTCATTATTTCTACAAAGTGCCAAAGCTCATTACATCCCCCTAAATGGGGTCAGGCGCTTGCGCGGAAGAAAATGCTGGTCAGACTTCCTTTTACGGTGGTACTACAGATTATAAATATCGATCACTCGCGATTGCATTCGCTCAAAAACAATCATTTTCAATGATTGTTTTTGAGCAGTGACAGGTACGTCCTCGAGAAAAATGTACATTTCTCACAGTTTATCAGCCGTCATCTTCCATGCTTCAAGAACCTTTTGATCATCATAATCATCATCGCCCAGTGATTCTATTGCCTTAATAATCTCGTCAACTGTCTCCAGAGGTTCTTCCACTTCA
>JAILJR010000015.1 GCA_024694565.1 Butyrivibrio sp.
AGTAAGAGAGCAGCTTTTGATAAGATGGCGCTGCAGCATGATGGAATTCGTCAACAATGATATAGTCATAAAAATCTGCAGTTGTTTTCTGCGTGAAGGACTGCGAATTAAATGTCTGAATCGACATGAACAGATGATCAATTTCGGACGGGCGGCAGTTTCCGACAAACATGTCGCCGAAGTTTGCATCTTTAAGAACCGCCCGGAACGTATACAGGCTTTGCTTCAGTATTTCTTCTCTATGCGCAACAAACAAAAGACGACAAGGACTGCCAGGATTCTGCCTGCAGAATCTTTTATAATCCAGAGCACTGATAACGGTCTTGCCTGTACCCGCACGTGTCAAGAGGTTGACGAGTAATCTATTGTATTAAAACATCTCATACCCATAGGGCATGAGATGCCAAAAATGCCACATCCTGTATTCATAGTCATCATCTTTTCCATCTGTGGATGTCGATCATGCTACTCTGCTTTAATACTCATTTCCCGAATATCATTTTGTGGACTGTAGGTTTTCCATATCGCACAACATCTGAGTCAACACTTTATAATCCAGATACTGCACTCCTTCTTTTCCATAGTAAATATCCTGGGAAAGCCTGCTCCTGTAATAAACATCCATGGCATCCTCTAACGACAGCCCGGCTTTTTGAGCAAGGCAGGAGATTATTTTCTCTTCCAGTCGTTCCCGGTAGAATTGTTCCAGAACGGTTTCTTTCATCATACCGTCACCTCATATGCAGATTCATACACCAGAAGCCGGTCAATAGCTGTCTGTGATATGAATGCTGTCTGGTCATATTGCGGATATATCTTCATTTCCCGAATCGCGCGTTCCTTATCCCAGATTCCTGCATGGTACATGTCGACAACCAGCATGACTCTGTCATCTGCAACCCGTCCCGTAATAACGTCATACTGCTTATAAATATCCTTTTCATCACGGCAGTCACAGACAAAATCTATCCATTCGAGCATGTCTTCAGGAAATGTTTTAATCCTCAGATCAGCCGTATCATCGGACAATCGGTAACAGTTAACATACGGCTTACCGCCTTCTACATATTGCGCTTTTCGCCTTGCCCATTTTTCAGCCTGTTCCCGATTGCTGGTCACATAAAACCCTTTTCCAAAATCCAATGGTCGAAAAGAGTGTTCTATATCCGGTTCCCTGACGATCATGGTTGATCCATGATATACGATCATATGATTACCCCCCTCTGCTCCAAATATCCCCTGATATCTTCTGCCATATAAGCTGACCCCAGTGTATGCAGAATATCATAAAATGGAACGAGATAATGCTCTATACAATCGGTTTCCTTCAGCTTCATATAGACTGAGGATGGAGCCATATTCCATTTATCGGCACAAACATTGATCAAATACACTACAAAAGATAATGTATTGTTGTCCATAACTGCCCCTCTCTTTTCATTATGCATATGGAGTCACGAATGACGTATAAACGACCATAGTCATAGTAAGCGGTACGATTTTATCTGATACAAAGCAGAACTATTCTATAAAGAATTATAAAATATCCAGATAAGGCAGACAATAAGAAAAGGATTCAATGCGCAGACCATCAATACCCGCAATGGCCTTCGGCACATAGGAGGGGATCCTCCCATCGGGCACCAGCCGCAGGTCTCCACGCCGTATTTTCCTGCAATATCCAGTGCGGCCCTGTCGACTCCGCTCTGGCCGCCGCTTCTGATTCGTTTTATAATACTGATCATGAATTTTTCATCCCGGTTTGGCTCAGTTTAGCTCATTTTGTTAATGTTTTACCAGCACCCACAGATGTCAAGAGCCAGACAAGTGATTATTATAGTAAACGACAAAAATAACTTTACTTAAAACTACATAACGACTTGAGTTGAGCGTTTGGGACAGCCCAGGCATCAAATGCAATATCAACCGTATTAGCCAGATCCGATATCGAGGCAAAGAATGTGTTATGAGTATTCTCTCGACGAGTTATTCTCCATACCTGCTCAATCGGATTGAGATCAGGCGAATATGGCGGCAACATCAAAAATGAAACTTTGTCGGATATATCGTCATATATTTCATTTCCCTGCAGCACTTCCAAAATGTTTGAATACTGGTTTTGTCATATAGTTCCTGTCTTCTCGCCAGACAAATCTGGTATGAATAGTCCAAAGGAATAATGGAAAGGTGTTTTAATCGATCCCGATAAAAACGCACATAAATATCCGGACAAATATAGGCGCCAAGTCCATCTATGCACATCCGAAGACAGGTCTCGGCA
>JAILJR010000022.1 GCA_024694565.1 Butyrivibrio sp.
ATTACGGCAGCATGCAGTTTATCATCAGGAATACGGATGACGCGATCAGGGCTGAGCACGAAAAGATGTCCGGCCTCAGCAGCATGAGCATGGACGGCATGCCGCATGCCCATAATCCGAAAGCCTGCGAGGACCGGCTGATCAGGGGTATTGAGGAGATCGATATCCTGAAAGAGCGTTACCGCCAGGCGCAGGAATACATGGACTGGTTCCAGCCTGCCTGGGATCAGCTTTCCGAGGAGGAGCAATATGTGCTGCTGTCATTCTTCGGAGATATCAACTCTTACGGGAGTAATGCAGCATACGACGTGATGAGGTATTTCGAGATTGAGCAGACTTCGGCTTACAAGCGGAAGAATAGGGCAATTGACCATCTGACGGTGCTGCTTTTCGGAAAGGACTGAATTATTTACCTGAAGATTTAGCATCTTGTTTCTGGGGTTCTACAGTAAATGTAGAACCCCATTTTTCTTTTGGACATACCATATTAAACGGAGTATAATATTGTTTAGCATCATGTAAAAGGAGAATGGCTATGAGAATTATCAAATTGGAATGTCCGTATTGCCACTCACCACTTAACGTTAAGCCTAAAAAGCAAAAAGTGATCTGTGACTATTGTGGTTCTGTTTTTTATGTTGATGATGACACAATCAGGATAAGTAAAAATATTCACCGCACGGTAAGGGATGAAGGAGAAATCCATCGAGCCAATGCTGAGCGAGATATCAAAATGGCTAAGTTGAGATTTAAACAGGAAAAACATAGGAACAAGATCAGATTGATACTGCTCGGGGTAATTTTATATATCGCGATTAGCCTTTTCTTTGCCATGATGGAACTTTTCGAAGGGGGCTATGAAATAGTCGATGATTTTTTCTACAAGCATAAGGTCGAGAATATGGCTGAAGAAGGGATGTTTTCAGCAGGAAATAGTAGAGACTATATTAATGAGAATTATAAAGGAGTAGTTAGCCAGCTAAAGGCGGCGGGCTTTAAAAATGTCAAAAAGGTTAACCTTAATGATGTATTTTTCCTCTCGGATGAAAATAGTAAGGTTGTTTCAGTATCTATTAATGGGAATTCAGACTTTGTACGGAATGATTTCTGGGACGGGTCAGAAAAAGTTGTTGTTACGTATCACTAGTAGAAAACTTGTGACCTTAATCATTTAAGTTGCCTTATGTGGGATATTGATATCATGGAGAAACCAGAAGGGAGTCCTGCAAAACAGGGCTCCTTTTCAGCTACGATGTCCAGAATCGTTAAATGATGTCCAAAATCGCGAAAGATGTTTCTGTTTAGATGTGCTATAACAGTATCATGAGATAACCAGAAGGGAGTCCTGCGGAAGATGATTTTGCAGGACTTCCTTTTCAGCTGCGATGTCCAGAACGTTAAATGATGTCCAAAATCGCGAAAGATGTTTCTGTTCGGATGTGCTATAACAGTATCATGAGATAACCAGAAGGGAGGCCTGCAAAACAGGACTCCTTTTCAGCTGTGGTGTCCAGAATGGTTAAAAGATGTCCAAAATCGCGAAAGATGTTTCTGTTCGAATATGCTATAACAGTATCATGAGATAACCAGAGAAGCCTTGCAGGAGATGATTCTGCAGGGCTTTTTCTATGCCTTTCTGCCAGGAGGTTAACCCAATGTACGATGATTATGACCATTGCTATGAGTGCACGGGATACGGAGATGATTATTACACCAATGAAGAGGGTGAGCTGGTATCGGCCTGCCCCGAGTGTCCGTTCAATGAGGCTGAGGAACAGATGGAGGAGGGTCGATTTTAGAAAGGAGCTTAAGATGAGTGCAGAGCAACTGCTTTTAGATAATGGCTATGAGGGAACAAAGATTCTGACAAATTATTCTTATGACACCGCGCTGATCGGCGTTAGCGATGACGGTCGCGCCGTGTATGACTACGATCTGATGGTTGATTGGCTGATAGATAAGGAGGACTTCACCGAGGAAGATGCCATGGAGTGGATTGATTATAACACACTGCGGGCGCTGCCCTACATGGGGGAAGATGGCCCCATTGTGCTGCACCGTTTCTGGGAGACATAAGAAGAATGAAAAAGGACGGAGCTTATGCGACAGCCATCACCAATATCAATGACAGAAGGGTGAGGAAGTGAGCATGACTACAATAAAATGGTCCTTTCCTGTATGGGATCAGAAAAGGACCGAAAGGAGAATAATAAGGGAGTTACAATTTAGTATTAACATAGGGGAAGGGGCCCTTAATTTGCTGAGGATGAAAAAGGCCCCTATGTTTGGGGTATAGCAAATTCTCATATGCTATATATTGTATTATAGCATAATGAAAGAAAAAGACAAGTATATAAAAGGCGGTTGGTGTTTTTATATGGCATTGGGCGTTTTTTATGTAAAAATGACCTGCAAACCATTATCTGCAGAGAAGGGAAGTGATCCGGGATGCCTTACAAACCAAAGAAGCCGTGCCGGCACCCCGGCTGTCCTGCCTTAGTTCCTCCGGGGCAGAAGTACTGCGATATGCACAGACCACTGCACCCTGAGGATGCAAGGTCGGCAGCAGGACGAGGATACGATAGCCGCTGGAGGAAAGCCAGGAAACTGTACCTCAGCCAACCGGAGCACATGTTCTGTGCGGAGTGTCTGAAGAAGGGACGGTATGTGAGGGCCACTGATGTGGACCACATCGTACCGCACAGAGGAGACAAGAAACTCTTCTGGGATCAGAGCAACTGGCAGCCCCTCTGCCACAGCTGTCACAGTATCAAGACGCGTAATGAAGATCAGTATCCAGAATATAGATATTGAGTTTCCGCCCATTGTTGCGGAAACTCTCCAATTTATTTTTCTTCGGACATCGGAAACGGTGTCTTTTTTTGTTGGATTTTAAGAGGGCTATTATGATTTGTCTTAATTGTGGAATAGAATATGAGCCACCAATGAAAAGAGGGAGAAAAAGCCCATATTGTTGTAATGCTTGCAAAATTAAGTATAACAAAAACCGGCCTAAAAAGTTCAAGAAAATATGTGCGCACTGCGGTTCAGAATTTAAAACAAATAGTCAGAAGCAGCAGTACTGCAGCACAGAATGTAGCCATACAGCTAAGAAAACGGGCAGAACTATATATACAAAAATATGTTTGTATTGCGGAGCTGAGTTCCAGACTACTGATAAGAAACATAAGTATTGTACATCCGCATGCGCTGCACGTCATGCTGGTGATCAGAGAAGGGCGCAGTACTTCTGCGAATATTGTGGAAAACCAAGATGGTCAGACCATCCGAATCGAAATAGATTTTGCTCAAGAGAATGTGTAAACAAAGCAAGGCACTTGGCAGCATTGATAAAAAATCAGGAAAAGGTCAAAGAAAAAGAAAAAAGGCGTCTTGAAATGCAACGTGAGTGTGCATATTGTGGGACTGCTTTCATTCCCAAAAACGCTAATCATAGATTCTGTTCTAGTGAATGTTGTTACCAATGGAGTCTGGAAAAAAGCCACAGAGAGAATCAGGAACACTTTATCCCTTTGATCTCTGTTTGCCCCCACTGCGGAAAAATTTTTGCAACAACACTACGGGCCCAGGATAAACAGTATTGCTCAGAATTATGTAGAAATAGGGCAGCTAAGGAACGCGGTAAGGAGATAAGAAAGGAACAGATGAAGAAAGCCTTTGTTGAGCCTGTTGGATTAAAGTATGTATATCGGGCTTATAGAGGTGTGTGTGCGATTTGTGGGTTACCAGTTCCTGAAACCACAGAGCCTTCTAATCAATGGGCTGCGACTGTTGACCATATCATTCCGCTGTCTAAAGGAGGCCTTCATAAGCGAGACAATTGTCAGTTAGCACATCGATTATGCAATTCGATAAAGCTTGATACAGAAGAAAGCTTTAGGATTGATTGGCAACAGAAACTTAAAGAGAATCCTGGGAGGTGGAACGAGAAACTTGATGCTCTGTGGGAACAGTTGTCTGCAGAGACTATTGAGGCAGGGTAATGATCGCTGTCACCCCCGCCCGGAATCAAATCTCTAAAACGAACATACGTACACACCGCCGCCCCCCTTCGCGTAAATTTTCGCAAAATTGAAAGGGAGGGGTCCCCGGCTGTCCGGGAAGCAGCCGGGGTGCTCCCCGCGGATATATCGATAATCCTTGAAAACATGCCAACTTTGGCATGTTTTTTTGATGCG
>JAILJR010000073.1 GCA_024694565.1 Butyrivibrio sp.
TTATCCTCTTTTTTTAACTGTATTTCCTGCAAATTATCTCGACCAAACATATTTTTTCCCTTTTTAATTATCTGAGAAACCGCAACCTGTGCGTTTCTCTTGCCGTCTTTTTGTGAAGCGCTATTGTCCATCAAAGGACCATTCCAACCTGCAATGCATTCAGAATTGCAGGTTGAACATAACACAATCAGTAAACCTTATTGCGGTGTCATCTGTGAGTCTGGCAAGCAGTGCTTTTGCCATATCCGTTTGTGCATATATCAGTATCCAGTCGCCGCTTCTGTTTTTTTCAACAGCACTGCGCACTGCCTTACTCAAAAGTGAATACAGGATCAGATTTTTCTTTTCACCTGTTAAATCCATGTGCCTGATCTCTATGTAGTCTCCGAAAGGGCCAAACAGGATCATGCCCTTATTTCCGTTTTCGTCGGCCGCAACTACACTGAGCTCTTCATCGAAGCTGCCGTTTTGTGTATCCGGCAAAAAAGTCCTTCTCTCTACCGGAATATCCGAAAGACAGAATACCTTTATCCCCTTCGTTTCATAGCTGAGCCCATCGATGTCAAAGTCACCAACGCGAGCTGTGTACACATCAAGCTCTTTAGATTCATCAACAAAGCCTGCGCTGTCAAGAATGTTATACAGATAGCGATTCTCTTCATTTCTGACGTAAAAACATCTGATGCTTTTTACGGAAAGCTCTGTCGAGATGTCCTGAAGAAACCTTATCAGCTCTTTGCCGGCTCCCTGCTGCCTGAAAGCTGTGTCAACATAGATGTATCTGACAGCAAGGATATTGTCCTTTTGCGCCACCGCCCTGAGCACACCACAGGCTGTTCCGCTCTCGTCATCGATCACTCCGATGATGATGTCTGCCGGATCAATCTGCTCTTTCGCTATATCCAGAATTGGAAGGAAGAACTCCAGATTATCCATAGTCACAAGTGTCCCTGTCATTACTCATCCTCCCCGTCAGTCAGCTCATCAATAAGCTGCCTCACCTCATATTCAAACAAAGAAGCAAAGAAGCCGTAAAAGCTGTCATCCCTTATCGGACCGCTGTCCACTGTAACTGCGTGGAAAGTCATAACCAAAGGCTCCTCATCATCAAATAGTCCCAGGTCTCTTTGTCCGAGGCAGCACCTTGTGAAAAGGCTCTTATCATTAAAGCTCTTCACAAGCTGTTCCATCTCTTCCTGCTCATCCTCATCGTAGGGTATATCTGTCCTGAAGTGCAGCAGGTACTCATTGTCAGAAATGTTCTCAAAAGCGGCCACGAAAGCAAAGTCTTCGTCCGCAACTATTGTGAAAGCAGTCCCTGCTATTCCTGCCTGCGCATCATCGGCGCCCTCACGAAGCAAAGCTGCAGTCAGAGCATTAACCCTGGGAAGCAGCATCATGCCACTGTCTGACAGATCAACACCAGCCAGTTCTTCTGATGAAAGGTCTGCATCAGCTGCATCCCCTTCTGATATTTCATCCGGATAAAAGCCTTCAGCCGAAGCCGTCCTTTCATCATCTGCTGTCAGCTGCTCCGCCGTGGGATAAACCTCAAGGCTTTTTCCGCTCAGCAGTAATCTGATGAATTTTTTTAACTTATCAGGGCTGTCCACTTCAGCAGCCTCGACAAGAAGATTTACATATGAAAGGTCCCCGGGAGATAAAGCTTCATCTCCCATGGCAGTCTCTGCCGCAATACGCATGATCTCGGGAGCTTCGGCGCTTCCTTCGATAAATGTGACAAATACACCACGTATTCCCTCAAAAGTAACAAAAAGTCCGGGACGCTCCTTATCATCCATGGACAGCTGCGCATCGGCCCCTGCGCTGAGCAGGTAGTTCCGGTATTCTTCAAGTTTTGGTAATAGATAATCTCCCATGTTTTCCTCCGTTTTTGTGACGCATACATATGCATTAGTTTACCATATCAGAGTTGTTTTCTGAACTACTAAACGGAACAATTCAGTGGTCAGCCAGCCGGAGCAGACTTAACCTTCGGAGGTCGCCTCCGGCTGGCTGACCACTGAATTGTAATTGAATAGTCTCCATTGCGGCACACCCCTGTATGAGATATACTTGTTTTATCTATATCAACTTTGAAGGAGGAAAATAAAAGAAAAAATGGAAACTCTAAAAAGAATTAAAGCTAATTACATTATTGAGGCAGTCCTTATGATCATTGTCGGGATTGTCTTCATTGTCTGGAGCAGGGCGAGCCTTGAGGTTATGGTGAGGGCTCTGGCTGTTCTACTGTTCATGGGTGGTATTCTTATGATAACAAGCTACTTTGTACGCAAAGAGTATAACCTTGTGATGCACGGAGGACTGGCTATGGGAATCATCATTACCGCTGTCAGTATATGGATATTTGCAAGACCCGATGCATTTACCGAGCTTATTCCCAAGCTTTTTGGAATCTTTATCGTTGTCGGCGGAGTCATGAATATCGTACAGACATTCTCACTGCTTAAATACGGATACAGCTACTGGTGGATATCTCTGATATTTGCACTTTCCACCATTATTCTCGGAGGTATACTCCTCCTTTACCCTGACTTTGCAAATGAAGTAGCTGTAACCTTAATCGGTGCATTCCTTATCTATGATGGCATCACAAATCTTTGGACCATCTCACGTGTAACCAAATATGCCCAGGGTATACGTCAGGCCATAAGCGATGCAAACGCCATTGATACCCAGGGTGTTTATGTAAAAGACAGTGCGGAGAGGTAAATTTATATGATATATCAAGAATTTGCAATGAATGAAGACGGCTCCCTGGAGGGCTCCAAACTGACAGTGTACATTCAGGATACCGGATCCGAGAAAATGAAGATCAAAAAGCGTCCACTTGTTTTACTCTGCCCCGGCGGCGCATATTCATACACCTCAGACAGAGAGGCTGAACCGGTAGCAATGGCGTTTATGGCAATGGGATTTCATACCGCTATACTTCGCTACTCATGCTTCCCGGCCCATTATCCGACCTCGCTCCTTGAGCTTGGCAGATCAGTTCTCATAATAAGAGAGCATGCAAAGGAGTGGCGTGTAGATGACAACGCCATAATTGTTCAGGGCTGCTCTGCCGGAGGTCACCTTGCCGCAAGCTTTGCATGTTTCTGGAATGAAGACCTCTTAGCCAAAACACTCCTTGGAGAAGCCGGCGATGCTGCCAGGGAGAAGCTTCGTCCAAACGGTCTTTTGCTGTGCTATCCCGTCATCACCTCCGGTGAACATGCTCATAAGGATTCCTTCAAAAATCTTCTGGGCGACAGGCTAAGCGAACTCGAGGGCAAAATGTCACTTGAAACTGCTGTTAACAGCTTTGTTCCAAGGACCTTTATGTGGCACACCTTTACTGACGGTGCTGTTCCGGTTGAAAATTCACTTTTGTTCGCAACTGCACTCAGGGCTAAGGGCATAAATACAGAGCTCCACATCTTCCCCGAGGGTTGCCACGGTCTTGCGCTTGCAAACAGAATCACGGAATCTACCCAGGACAAAGAGAACGTACCTGTATGTCAGCCCTGGATCACTCTGGCCGGAAACTGGCTTGATTTCTACTGGAAATCTACGGAGACTTCATAAATTTTCAGATATTCACTCAGCAAGGTATGACCCTGCTGCAGTGCCCTTTGGGGCTTTCGGAATATTTCAAGCAGTCTGTGAAGCAGGAATTAAAACATCCTGCTTCACTTTTTTAGAGCAATACCGCCTATATGTGGACAGTTCTTTGCATTTGGCTAAGATATAGGAAACTCATTAGTAATCCATTATCCTGTGTAGCATATCCATGTCATCGGCGCAGTACTTGGAGTATACCTTTCTCATAGCATCGCGGAAGCGCATCTTCTCTTCATCAGAAAGCTCAATGACAGTTACTCCCTTCTGTCTGGCTATCTTTCTTGACCTCTTTTCACTCTCAGCCCATAGCTGGCGTTCGTATATCGCCGAGTCCCTGGCAGCGTTCGTGATTATGGCCTTATCCTCTTCATCAAGCCTTTCCCAGATATACTTTGAGCATATCTGAAGTTCAGGAACTCTAGTGTGCTCATCGATGGTGTAGTACTTTGCCACGCTGCAGTGATTCATTGATTCATACGATGGCCAGTTGTTTTCAGCACCGTCAACAATTCCCCTCTCAAGCGCAGAATATACATCTGAATACACTATCTTGGTAGGATTTGCCCCAAGTGCCGACACCATGTCTGCCATAACCTCTGACTCCTGCACACGTATGTTCATTCCCCGTATGTCCTCAAGCCTGTTGATCGGAGTTCTGCTGTAAAAATTCCTCGCGCCGGCGTCATACCACGCCAGCCCTACCAGGTCATATTTCTGAGGCATCAAAAGAAATTCATCCCCTATGTCACTCTCCAGAACTCTCCACATGTGATCAGAGCTGCTGTATATATAAGGCATCTGAAGAACATTCATCTCGGGGACAAACTCTGCCAGCTGCGACAGTGAAACCCTGGCAAATGCTATCCCACCGTTTTTCATCTGTCTTATGACTTCACTCTCACTTCCAAGCTCGGCATCACATTTTACAAGTATCCTTATGCGGCCACCGCTTCGCTCCTCAACGAGGCTTGCAAATCTCTCCGCCCCCTTTGTCGTAGGATAATCCGAAGTCTGATTCTCAGCATATAAAAAAATATAGTCAGGAACAATATCGGGACTCTTTTTTTTACCCCAGACATAGACACGTAATCCGACAATCAGTATTATGGCAGCCGCACAGATTATAACAATCCTGTACAACAGGTTCCTGTTCATTTATTTAGCGCCCCCTGTCTGTACTCACTTGGCGTCGTTCCCACTATCCTCTTGAACACCCGTGTAAAATAATTCGCATCCCTGTATCCCGCTTCGCTGCTAATGTCCTTAATATTAATCGACGGATTTGCCAATAGCTCTTTTGCCCTGTCAATGCGATAGCCATTGAGGTATGCAATAAAGTTCCGTCCGAAATTCTGCTTGAATATCTTACAGAAATACACCTCGGAATATCCGAGAAATGTAGCCACATCCTGAAGCGCGATGTCATCCTTGTAGTGCTCATCAATGTACTGACCGACATCCCTCACAAAGGTATTGGGAACATCTGTCCTTTCATTAGCGCTCTGCTCCTGAATTTCCTCGCCTCCCACCATGTTCTCATCAGAAGACAGATCACAGTATGAAAACGCTTTTTCAAGCGCATTTACAAGATCATCATCATAGCCAGGCTTCAAAAGATAATCAAGCGCCCTCACCTTTATGGCACGTTTTGCGTACCCGAACTCATCGAAGGCTGTAAGAAAAATGATACTGCTCTTCGCACTCTTTTCCCTTATGACAGCCGCCGCGTCGAGACCATTCATCCCCGGCATCTCAATGTCAAGGATTGCAACCTGACAGCAGTTTTCCTCAAACACCTTGACTGCCTCGATACCATTTTCCGCAAGAAACACCTCTGCCTGGTCAGGGAAAAAATTTTTTATCTTCTTGGATACAACCTGCCTCTCAATGGGCTCATCATCAGCTACCAGTACTCTGTACATACGCCTTCTCCTTACTTATTTCTGATTGTCTTTACGGCTTCCCTGAAGAGGAATGCTTACGCTTATGGTCGTGCCCTGTCCCCTGACGCTATCAATCAATAGTCTGCCATCCGGGTACATCGCCTTTATGCGCCTGTTGATATTGCCAAGACCGATCCCCACCACATTCTCATCCATGATGGTATCCTCACCACCCGAAAGCTGCTGTCTGATCTTTTCAAGACGCTCGCTGTCAATACCAATGCCCGTGTCAGAGATTGCTATCATGAGTTTGTCTCCGCTCTGCCTTATGACGACAGATATCTTTCCACCCTCGACCTTTGGTGATATTCCGTGGATCATGGCATTTTCAATAAGAGGCTGAAAGGTGAAGGTCGGAACGATCACACTGTCCTCATCCACCTCGCAGTTGACCTCATACTCCACACGGCTACCAAATCTCATCTTCTGAAGGTACATGTAGTCACCGGCTATCTTAAGCTCCTGGGAGAGCAGAACCTCTTTTTCCTGGTTCTTCAGGTTATATCTGAAGAGAGAGCTGAGAGCCTCTATCATCTGCTCAGTAGTTCCCGCATCCTCAAGGTTTGCCATTCCGGCTATTACATTCAGGGTATTGAAAAGAAAATGTGGATTTATCTGGCTCTTCAAAAGCTCCAGGTTCATAGTCTCTAGCTGCTTTTCAATCTGAAGTGTCTCCATTTCCTGGGCGTGAAGCTGGTCAAGAGCCTCCCTTTTTTCCTCCAGCGCCTTGATATACTCACCGGTTGTGAACTTCATTTTATTGAAGGCTGTTACCAGCTCCCCCAGCTCGTCCCTGTTATCAACTACTATGTCATCGATAAAAAAATTGTTGGACGCAATGTTTCTTGATGCCGCCGCCAGCTTTATTACAGGCTCCATCAGGGTCTTGTTCATCATCCTTGAGATCTGAAGGACACCAAGGAAGAGAATTATTCCAAGCGCCGCAGCCATAAATGGCATGGACAGCACGATAGGCGCAAGCTCCTTATAGCTTTTGTTTCCCTCCAGCATCACCACATCGCCATAAACCTGCGCATATTTTAGCAGATAATCCTGCATGCTATAGACATCATACAGAGTATCCACATAGAGCTTGTCAGACTGGTAGTCGGCTATTACCTGGTTTCTTTTGCCCGCATAACTTTCATAGGCCATCTGAAGTGCCTGAAGCCTTGCGAACTTTTCCTCACCAAGGCTTTTGTAGTTTAGCGGAATCCTGTAGACAGCATCCTTAGTCAGAAGAACTGCCTTGTCCAACTCCTTGGAGTTTTGCGGATTAGTGCTGTGAATATAGTTATCAAAGGTATCTATCTCATTGCTTATAGCCGTCACTATCTCACCGCTGTTTGCGTTGTCCTCCATGATGTCATTGAAATCAACCATGAACAGCCGCACGATCCACACAATAAAAAGGAGTGCCGCAAGCATAGCCAGAAGCACACTTATTGTAAACACCTTTATCTTGTTGTTAATTGTAAGAGTATCCCAGAAATTACGTATCTTTTCCATAGTGTGATTTAAAGCAAAAAATATGATGTTGCCCGACAAAAGCACGCCAATCCGGCTTCGGCTGTGCATATTGCACAAGCGGCTGAGTGGCCCTATGAGCTCGTCGGTACTTTGAGCAGAGCACTTAGCGAGGTTTTTTCGAGCTTAGTGCGAGCCATAGGTGGTCACTTGACGAGGTATTGTCGAGTCTAGTGCATCATCTAAGCGAGGTATTTTCGAGCTTAGTACCGCTACGAAGCGAAAGGAGCGAGAGCGTGCCCGAAGTGATTGTACAATATACACAGCCGGAGCCGGACTGGCGAGCTTTTGTCGGGCAGCTCATAATATATCGTTATGTAAAAAAGAGGCAGCGCTTTAACTTGATTATAGCGCTACCTCTTTTAAAATGCTATTACTGCTTATTTGACCTTATCTTACTGCAAAGGTATTCATAGAACTCTTCTTTCTCACTGCCAAGTTCCCTGTTTGTGATCATGTAACCATGGCTGTCATCAGACATAACCACTATCATATCCTTGCGCTTGATGGCATTTGTGATCCTTTTCCATCTGATGAGCTCACTCTTTCCCCCGGTGTTCACGCGAACCCCGCTGTCGTTAAAGACAAGCTCCATATCCCTTGGCATATCCTCAAGCTGCTTGATACTGCGAAGGTAGATTCCAATCGGCTGCAGCACCGGAAAAAGAATACATCCTATTATCATAAGAATCAGCAGAAAATCAGGTGCCGTCTTCCAGAACCTCGCGGTCAGAAGGATCATTGCAACCGTAAATATTATGTTCACGACCCCTACCATAGACTTATAGGTTCTTGTCATCGCCATCAGGAATAGATCCTTTGGCCTGACATCGCATAAATACTTATATTCCATACATAATCCTTAAAAGCTTATTTTCCTCATCACTTCATAAGAAGGTTTGGAAGGAACATACTGATCTCAGGTATAAATGTGAGCAGTATGAGAACAACTATCATGCATGCATAGAAAGGAAGTGTAGCCTTTACGACCCTCTCCATCTTTACCTTTCCTACTGCTGATCCGATGAACAGTACAGCGCCAACAGGAGGTGTCAGAAGTCCGATACCGCAGTTGAGCACTATCATTATACCGAACTGTACCGGGTTGATTCCGATTGATGTTGCGATCGGAAGAAGGATAGGTGTTGCTATCAGGATGATAGGTGCCATATCCATGATCATTCCAAGTACAAGAAGGATCAGGTTGAGAAGGAGTGCGATAAGTATCGGATTTCTTGTAAGACCGACAATCGCATTAGCTGCAAGATCAGGCACATGAAGTGTTGTCAGGCAGTATCCGAAGATGCTTGATGTGGCTATAAGGATGAGTACGATGGAGAGAGTGTCAATACACTGCTCAAGTGTCTTCCAAACGCCCTTCCAGTCAAGTCCCTTATAGATAAATACGCTGACGATAAGGCTGTAGATAACTGCTATGGCTGCTGACTCTGTAGCGGTGAACACACCACCTACAACACCAACTACAACTATGATAACTGCAGCAAGTGCCCAGAAGGATGTTCCAAGCTGTTTGATGAACCTTTTAAAGCTGAAGGCATCTCCCTTAGGATAGTTGCGCTTCTTAGAAATAATGTAAGAACCAACCATCAGTGAAATTGCAAGAAGTGCTCCGGGGATGTAGCCTGCAAGGAAAAGGCTTCCTACAGAAACGCCGCCTGCACTCATGGCGTAGATAACCATGTTGTGTGAAGGAGGAACAAGAAGTCCCTCACATGATGAGGTGATTGTTACGGCTGTTGAGAAATCATCGTCATATCCCTGCTCAACCATCATAGGGATAAGGATACTTCCGAGTGAAGCTGTATCTGCTGAGGCTGAACCGGAGATACCACCGAAGAAGTAAGATGCAACGATGTTAACCATCGCCATACCACCGGTCATCCATCCTACACAGGCATCTGCCAGTGCAATGAGCTTCTCTGAAATACCGCCGGAGCCCATCAGGCATCCCATTGTGATAAAGAACGGAACAGCCATAAGGCTGAAGGAGCTGATGCCTTTTACCATCTGCTGACATACTGTTGTCAGCGGCAGTCCCTGGTACAAAAGACAGAAAATTGATGAAAGTGCTACTGCATAAGCGATCTGGAACCTCAGGAATATCATTACGAGGAAGCTTACAAGCAGAATAATAATTGCTGTTGAATTAACTGCCATTACTTATCCTCCCCCTTTCCGCAGAATCCCTTTATGTGGTTATAAAGTGCCTCAAGCTCAAAGATAATCATTGCAAAGCCTGCAACCGGAATAGGGAAATACATCCAGAATCTTGAGAGCTTGGGAAGTGAAACGTAAGAGCCCTTTGCTCCGATTGTGGATGCATATTTCCATCCAACTATCAGCATTACAAGAGCAAGTCCCAATACACATACATCGTTCAGAAGGTCAAGTACCTTGACCAGATTTTTTGGCAAATACCGATCAAGCGCTGTCATACGGATGTGAGCTCCTCTTCTGATAGCGAGGGCTGCTGATAACACTGCCATGTAGGACATAAGTGTCAGCACGATCTCCTCACTCCATGCAGGATCCGGAATGAAAGGAACATATCTTCCGAGAACACTCATGCTGGTGATAAGGATATCTGCAACAAGAAGAATCTTACAGATAAAGAGCATGACCTGATAAGTCACATCGTAGAGAGGCTTGATTTTGTCTACTGTTTTGAAGAAAGAATCCATAAATACCTCTTTTCCATTTTTAAACTCTGCGATATACGGATTTCTCCGCATCTTAACCGAAAACCTTCGGACATCCAAAGTCCGCAAAGCAGCACTGCTTAATGATGTCCGTTAAATCTGAAAAGTTATGCAAGGGTTTGCACAAGCGCCCCCTTGCATAATATGCGTCTTATATTTATTACTTTCCAAGATCTACGATCTGCTGATAGTAGTCCTCAAGTCCCTTTGTGTTGTCCTCGATGACCTTCTTAACAGCGTCCTGCCAAGGTGTGATATCATCAACCTCGATGATTGTTGTTCCCTCAGCCTTGAGTGAGTCAAGAACCTCTTTCTCCTTGTCCTCAGAGATTGAACGGTTGTACTCAGATGCTGCCTTACCTGCATCCATAAGGATCTGCTGCTGGTCAGCTGAAAGCTTGTTCCATGCATCGTCTGTGATGATAACCTGGATAGCTCCAAGTGTGTGTCCGTCAAGGATCATGTAAGGAGCAACTTCCTGGAATGCATTTGACTTGTAGTTTGCGATAGGCTGCTCAGCACCGTCAACAACACCGGTCTGAAGAGCTGAATAAAGCTCACCAAAGCTTACAACTGTAGGAGAAGCGCCAAGACCTTCAACAAGACCGTTCATAACAGGGTCATTTGAAACACGGATCTTCATGCCCTTGAAGGATGTGATGTCCTTGATTTCCTTTGTTGTAAAGAAGTGACGGAAACCTTCCTCACCATAGAAGAGACCTCTTACACCGCTGCCGTTCTCTGAGGGCTCCTGAAGGAACTCCTGTGCAAGATCAGAATCTGCAAATTTCCAGAAATGATCACGGCTTGTGAAGATATAAGGAAGTGAAAGAAGCATTGACTTCTGTCCGCCGTAGCTTGTAAGAGCGAAAGCTGAGATACGAGACATATCGATTGTGCCGCCGCCACCGAGCATTGTATCAAGAACGTCGTTCTCTGATCCAAGAACACCACTTGCCTGAAGGTCGATGATGATGGAGCCGTTTGATCTTGCCTCAACCTCTTCCTTGAACTTCTGGTCTGTCATACCAACAATGGTATCAAGAGGGTTAACCTCTGCCATAACCAGTGTGATAGCGTCTGCTGCAGGTGTTGTAGCCTCTGCTGCGTCTGCTGCAGGTGCTGTAGCATCAGCTGCGGGTGCCTGTGCATCAGCTGCAGGTGTTTCTGTTGCTGCAGGTGCCTCTGTTGCTGCGGGTGCTTCAGGAGCTGAAACACCACATGCTGTCATGGACAATACCATGGCTGCGGTCATCAGTACGGATACTAATTGTTTTTTCATTGAAAAACCTCCCTTTAGTAAAAAATAATGACATTACCTGTCTGATAATGTCATTATAGTTCACATAATTGTCACAAAAAATCGGATATATTTATCATTGGATAGCAAATTTTTAACCCGATGGGTATAAATGAAAAGCTGACCGGATTGCCCCAGGCATCCTGTCAGCTTTATTTGCAGTGCGATTCATTTCGCCTGCTTTAATTTTTTGGGTTCCTTGCCTCTTACAATAAGCGGCTGGCTGGTTCCTTCCACGGATGCATCGGTTATGACGCATTCGCTGATGCTGTCATCTGAAGGGATCTGATACATGACATCCATCATGGCCTTCTCCATTATTGAACGAAGACC
This sequence comes from Butyrivibrio sp., assembly GCA_024694565.1. GTDB lineage: Bacteria > Bacillota > Clostridia > Lachnospirales > Lachnospiraceae > Butyrivibrio. The sequence goes on from JAILJR010000073.1 coordinate 11,448, forward strand.
TCTGGCGCCTGTCTCCCTCTCATATGCCATGGCAGCAATCTTGTTCACAGCCTCTTCCTCAAACGAAAGCTTAACATCATCGAAATCAAAAAGCTTCTGATACTGCTTAACAAGAGCGTTTCTTGGCTCGGTAAGTATCCGGACAAGAGCTTCCTTGGAAAGGCCTTCAAGTGTAACAGTGATCGGTACACGACCTACAAACTCCGGAATAAGTCCAAACTTCACAAGATCCTGAGGAGTAACCTCCTTGAGCACCTCGCCGATCTCCCTCTCAGACTTGTCCGCTATCTCTGCGTTGAAACCGATGGAGTTTCTGTCAAGCCTTGCCTCAACGATCTTGTCAAGGCCATCAAAGGCTCCGCCGCAGATAAAGAGAATATTGCTGGTATCAATCTGAATGAGCTCCTGATGCGGATGCTTTCTTCCACCCTGAGGTGGAACACTTGCAACCGTTCCCTCTACAATCTTGAGAAGTGCCTGCTGAACACCCTCTCCGGAAACGTCTCTTGTTATTGAAACGTTCTCACTCTTTTTTGTTATCTTGTCAATCTCATCAATATATACGATGCCGTACTGTGCTCTCTCAATGTCATAATCGGCATTCTGGATGAGCTTTAAAAGAATGTTCTCAACATCCTCACCAACGTATCCGGCCTCTGTAAGCGTGGTAGCATCTGCAATTGCAAAGGGAACGTTGATGATCTTGGCCAGAGTCTGGGCCAGGTAAGTTTTACCTGAACCGGTTGGTCCTATCATGATGATGTTACTCTTCTGAAGCTCCACCTCGTTCTTGTCATCACTTTTGGGTGCAAGGACTCTTTTGTAATGATTGTAAACCGAAACTGCAAGGACCTTCTTGGCTTCCTCCTGGCCTATTACATATTCATCCAGGAAGTTCCTTATCTCCACAGGCTTGAGCAGATTGATCTGCTGTGACTGCGCCTGAGCAGGTTCATCCTCAAACTCTTCCTCTATGATATCAGCGCAGATATCTACGCATTCATCACAAATGTAAACCCCCGCAGGTCCTGCAATAAGCTTTTTAACCTGGTCCTGTGTCTTATTACAAAAAGAGCACCTGATCTCTCCCGTATTTTTTGCCATCTTTTCACCTCAAACTAAAAAATTACTTCTTTTCTTCTTTATCCCTTGGACGATTCTCAACTATTGAATCGATGAGACCATAGTCAAGCGCCTCCTGAGCTGACATCCAGTTGTCACGCTCTGTGTCGGCTGCCAGCTGCTCATAGGGCTTTCCTGTGTTCTCAGAAAGCATTCTGTTCAGCTTTTCCTTGGTCCTGATGATATGCCTGGCAGCTATCTCAATCTCAGTTGCCTGTCCCTGTGTTCCGCCAAGCGGCTGATGAATCATGATCTCAGCGTTGGGAAGAGCCATTCTCTTGCCCTTGGCACCGCCTGCAAGAAGGAATGCTCCCATACTTGCTGCCATGCCGATGCAGATCGTGCTGACATCGCACTTGATGTAATGCATTGTGTCATAGATAGCCATACCGGATGTGATCTCTCCGCCGGGGCTGTTAATGTACATATGAATGTCCTTGCTGGGATCCTCAGCCTCAAGGAAAAGAAGCTGGGCAACAACGATACTTGCTGAGGTTGAATTGACCTCCTCACCAAGAAATACTATTCTCTCCTTTAACAATCTTGAATATATGTCATAGGAACGCTCTCCGCGGCTGGTCTGTTCAATGACGTAAGGTATTAAACTCATATCTGTAACTCCTTTACTATATATTGGGCTGCGCTATAATCGTCGCCACTACAAATCACACGCAACCAACTTATATTATAAAGCCAAATCGTACCAAAGGCAACAGGAAAGCGAACTTTGAATCAATTATGAACGTTACAATCCAGTGGTCAGCCAGCCGGAACAGACCGGCTGGCTGACCACTGAATTGTAGCTTACAAACGAGAAAATTCAGAGGACAGTCGGGCGCTAAATAAATGGTGTCAGAAAATTACAAGTGCCACAGGTTGAAGCCTGTGGCACTTGTATGCGTTCATGTTAGTTTTCAGGCGCTAAGCCGGTTAGAAAAAAGCTATGTATTACTCCGCGTCTTCTTCCTTTTTCTTTGAGGACTTTTTAGCCTTCTTTGCAGTCTGTTTTGCGTTTTCTACGAGGAAGTCAGCGGCTTTCTGGACTGCTATGTCTTCCTTCATCTGCTTCTTCTCAGCATCGCCCATGAGTTCTTTGATCTTGTCAGCTTCCATTCTGTACTGGGTTGCCATCCTGGTGAACTCAGCCTCGATGTCCTCTTCAGAAGCCTCGATATTCTCAGCTGCTGCTACTGCTTCAAGGACAAGTCTGGACTTGATCCTCTCAATTGCCTGAGGCTTAACCTGTGTGAGCATCTGATCAACTGAACCGCCTGTATACTGGAGGTACTGGTCCATGTTCATGCCCTGCATCTGAAGTCTCTGGGCAAACTCATTAACCATCTGTCTCTGCTGGGTCTCGATCATGGCCTCGGGAAGCTCCATATCAGCATCCTCGATTACAGCTCTTACTACTTCATCCTCAATCCTTGCCTTTTCATTGGATGTCTTTTTGTCAACGAGCTTTTTCTTTATGTCTTCCTTGTACTCTGCAACTGTATCAAACTCTGAAACATCGCTTGCATACTCATCTGTAAGCTCAGGAAGCTCTTTGGCCTTGATGGCCTTTACAGTACACTTGAAGGTTGCATCCTTGCCTGCAAGGTTATCTGCCTGATAGTCCTCAGGGAACTTAACATTAACTTCACCCTCTTTGCCGATTTCAAAGCCGATAAGCTGCTCCTCAAAGCCGGGGATAAAAGCGCCTGAACCGATTGTAAGAGGATAATCAGTTCCCTTTCCACCCTGGAAAGCTTCTCCGTCAACATATCCATCGAAATCAAGAGTAACGATATCCTTGTCCTGTACTGCCCTGTCAGTAACCTCAATAGTCCTTGCGTTCTGCTCTCTCTGTCTGTCGATCTCAGCATCTACCTCTTCGTCGGTAACCTCTGTATCCATCTTGCCAACTTCGATGCCCTTATATTTTCCAAGTTTAACCGGAGGCTTAAGAGCTACTTCTGCTGTGAAGATAAACTCATTTCCTGCCTCAAGCTGCTCAACATCAATCTTGGGTGAAGAAACAACATCCTCTCCGCACTCGTTAACTGCCTTGGGATATTCCTCCTCGATAAGCTCATTGGCAGCATCCTCGTAGAATACTCCCTTTCCGTACATCTGCTCGATCATCTTCCTGGGCGCCTTGCCCTTACGGAAGCCGGGGATCTGGATCTTTCCCTTGTTCTTGTTGTAAGCCTTCTGAATGGCCTCCTCAAGCCTCTGCGCAGGAACTGAAATCTTAAGCTTAGCCATGCTGTTCTCAAGCTTCTCTACTGTTACGCTCATTTTAGTTTCTCCTTTATCCTTATATTTATGAAACGATTTATACGTTTCGTTCTGCCACCGGGCACAATCCTTTCGATTATAGCACAGCTATTAAGGATAATCCATTATTTTTTCCAAAAATACCAAAATATCACAACCAAGTTGTACCCTTACAAATGCAATTTTATACTTTTTTTACAAAAGCCACGCGCTGAAAATGATAGAATATCTAGATGTTGTGGTGTTATAAATATGCAGAAGGAGGTAAACATGTCAGAAGATTTCAGCATTGAAAGGCTCCGAGAGGAAGTAAATCCGGTGTACAGCACTGCTCATTCCTGCTTGCAGATTGTTGAAAGGGCGGATTCTGCAATATCTGGATAGACATGAAAGATCTGCAGTATATTTCATCAGCGGGGCTTCGTGTTCTGCTTATAATGAAAAAAGCACTCAATGCCGAGAACGACTTTAAGCTCATGAACATGAATGCTGAAGTTACTGAAATTATCGAGACCACCGGATTTGATACGATATTCTGCTGATTCGGCAATAGTGGATTTGATACCGTATTCTGCTGATTCGGCAATAATGGATTTGATACCGTATTCTGCTGATTCGGCAATAATGCAGCCAAAAAATGATTTCACTGTAATACAAGGCAGCCCCTCCGACAGTGTCGGAGGGGCTATGTCATGTTCTTCTTTACAGGGGTAACCGAAGTTGTTGAGGGTCCAGCCTCGTGAGGGTTTTATTTGAGGGTCCGGATTGAAAGTCAGAAAATTATACTTTAGGGCACATCTAAAAATGAATTTTTCTTCAAAATAGATAAGAGTTTTTTTGATGCACATCAAAATTTCAAAAGCAGCAAAAAAGATGTGTTTTCGGGAATTTTGAAGTCATACCCTCATCTTTGACCCTCAAACCGCTACAGCACAGTTAAGTCACATCTAAGAAGCTTAAGCTTCAGTTATCAGCCTGCCTCGATTGACAACTGAAATTTTACAACAGGCCGCTTAACAGGCTCTACAATTAAATTGCATAAAATATTATAATTATAAAAATTGTTTACACAATCATTAAAATTTTATTATATTATTGGAGATCTCATGTTTTTTTTAATCAGACGTATTATAATTTGTGGTATATCGAACACATAATCTCAGTTCGTTGCATTCTTTTTATTAAATCCCAAACAATCGATGGAGGCAAGCTATGGCAAAAGACACATCAAAGCAATCTGCTACACAGAGTAAAGTCACTTTCAAAAACAGCATTAAGACTAAGCTTATCGCTGTAATGCTGCTCATCACGATCGTTCCGCTGGCGGTTTCGATCATCGTAAGCTACAACACATCCACGAGCAAGGCAATGTCCGATGCGATGGAGTCGCTGAACTGGCAGGCTTACTACATTGAATCAGAGTTTCAGGGCATAATCGATAAAAACGTTGCTGCAATGCAGGCAATAGCCAGTGCTCCATCGACAGCAGTCTATATTCAGAACAATACCGATCTGACAACTTCAACAAAGACTCTTGCTTATCTTAATATGATGGACAAGGCTCTTAATGATGGTAATATTACCGTTATTACCGGGGCAGACGGAATGCAGCTCCTTCGTGCAAGCGGCAAGCTTGTCGATGTTCACGAGAGAGAATACTTCAAGCAGGCAATGGCAGGTAACGCCTACGTTTCCGACGTTATCACAAGTGCTTCCACAGGTCTTCGTCAGTGTACAATAGCAGTTCCTGTTTACGGTGACGGTGGAAAAAATGTAATCGGTATAATCCAGAGAAACTATGACCTCAACGAATTCCATAAATTCCTTGCAGCAGAAGCCGACGATGCTTTCATCGTTGACAGAACCGGTAAGGTCGCTGCACATTCACAGTATGAGATCACTCCCGATAACGAGGATGACAGAAGCGGCTCCACCTTCATGACAAGCGGGTTGCAAAGCGGAAACTATACTGCTGATACAGGCAAGGGCTACAGCGCAGTTGTATGCTATGTTAAGTCCCCCAACACAGGCTGGACTATCTGCTGCGCATCAGACACAAAGAAAATATCCTCTTCCGCAAGATCTACAGCTATCATAGTTGTAGTTATAGGAATCGCCATGGCAATCGTTGCTGCCATTATCTCCTTCATCATGGCTAAGACATTTACAGAGCCTATTCAGGATGTCAGCACCGCTCTCGCTATGCTTGCAGACGGACGCTTCCACAAGATTGACAGCCACCAGGGAAGAAAAGACGAATTTGGCGAGATGATCGGTCACACCAATTCAGTTATCACAAAGCTCCAGGAAATAGTTTCAAGTATAAAGGCTTCTGCCACAGACGTTGGTGCATCCTCAGAGGAGCTCTCTGATATGGCTAACCAGATTTCACAGACCGCAGAAGACGTATCAAACGCAGTTCAGGAAATAGCATCCGGTGCTACGCAGCAGGCCGATGAGATTCAGAGTGCATCCGAGAACGTAGGAAGAATCGGAGATGCTGTCGGCGATGTACAGAACTCCACAGGAAGTCTTTCAAATCTTGCAGACAAGATGAAGGAGGCTTCAGAGGTTTCAAGCAGATCCCTTGCTTCTCTCCAGGAGTCCTCATCTCAGATGACCGCCAAGATCGACGATATCTCACGCACTATTGCTGCTACTCAGGAAGCAGTTTCAAATATCAATGGCAAGGTCGAGGGCATTGCTTCTATCGCAACACAGACCAACCTTCTTTCACTTAATGCCTCCATCGAGGCTGCAAGAGCAGGCGAAGCAGGTAAAGGCTTTGCGGTTGTTGCTGAGGAAATCGGAAAGCTTGCTGATGATTCCAAGACAATGGCAGATGATATCAGAAGAGAAATGGATGTACTTCTCGGCGAATCAAAGGCTGCTGTTCAGGCCGCTGAAGATGTTCGTCAGGGCAATATCGACCAGCAGATGGCACTTGGCGAAACTCTCGATGCCGTAAACGGAATGCTCGGTGACATCGGCAGCACAGTTGGCGGCGTTCAGCTCATCTCCCAGGGTGCAGACACCTGCGAATCCTCCAAGAACGCAGTTGTTGATACCATGAGCGCACTCTCTGCTATTTCAGAAGAAAATGCTGCTTCCTCTGAGGAGACAGGTGCTTCCATGCAGGAGCTCTCCGCAACAGTTACAACTCTTGCAGGCTCCGCTCACAGCCTCAAAGAGATCGCAGAAAGACTTAATACAGAAATGGAATTCTTTAAGTCCTGACCTTCATATATCGCCGGCATTTTAAAACAAAACACTTTATTAAAAAACAAGACCGCAGGAGACCGATAATAGTCTCCTGCGGTTTCTGATTATTAGGCTCGTAAGTCTTTTACAATATGTTGATACTCTTACAATTCAATTGCCGGCCGGGGGCAGGACAGGCCGGAGCGAATATATGGCTGAGCCGGAGAGCATTGAAAAACGTCGGTACTTTGCGCACGTATTTTGGGCGCTTAGTACCGCTACGTTTTTCACTGAGCGAGAGCGTCCTCCGGGCAGCCATATATCGCGACGGACTGTCCTGCCACGGCCGGCAATTGAATTGTCCGGCTGGCAGCTGAATTATAACCAATGCTACGAATTTTTTGTCATTATTGTAACTGCCTTGTTTAAGACCTCTATGTGTATTTCCTTGTATGACCCTCCAAACTCTCCATCGAGAGTCCACTCGATATCATTTTCGGCGTAGAAATTGGCGAAGCGGACCTGCTTAAAGGTTATGTAAGGATTCCCCTCTTCTTTTGTTGCAAGGGCAGTTATGATACCGTTAAAGTCCTGAAGGGACTTCGGAGCTTTTATCAGCATCAGCTCCATCCTTCCATCATCCGGCTTGATGTCGGTATCGCCAAACAGATTCATCCCACCAACCGAAGCTGAATTGCTCACGGCTCCGAATATGTAATCTCCCTCGTCTATTACCCCGTCAGCAACTACTCTTAAATGGCTGCTGAAGCTCATCTCCTGCGGCAGCTCGGCAATAGCACTTATTATATAAGCAGCATAGCCCAATACATTTTTCAGATCCTGGTCAGTAGCATAGCTTATCTTCGAGAATGCGCCAAAGGCAGCTACATAGTTGAAATGCCTGTCATTCATCTTGCCTATGTCGATGGTGTACGGACTCCCGTTAACCGCTATGTCAAGAGCCTCACTTCTCGCGGAAGGAATTCCCAGTCCCTTGGCAAAATCGTTGGTGCTTCCTGTCGGTATATAGGAAAGAAGCGGCTTATTCTTCATTTCCATCATGGCGCTTACAACCCTGTTTAATGTGCCGTCTCCTCCGCTGCAAAGAACCAGATCTATTTTGCCGTCATATTCTGATAAGAGTTTTTCGGATGAAAACCTCGTTCCCGGAATGATCGGATAAACAACAGGCTCATACCCTTTCTCCGCTATCAGTGTCACTATATCAAAGCAGTCATTCCCGGCCTTGCCTGTGCCGGATGTCTTGTTGATAAGTATAAGAGCTCTTTTTTCCGAAATCATTTTTCTGTCGTCCTTGTCAGTTATTTTGATTTATAATGCCCTGCCGACAAATCAGCTCTTCTTCCTCTCATATCTGCGGTAGGTATAGGTGATATCAAAGTACACCTGCTCTTCGCTTTCATCTGTCAGCTCCCAGTCATCAAGCTTATCAAGATTGGGAAAATAGCTGTCCGCTTCATATTCTTTATCTATGAAGGTGACAATGCAGGTATCACAGTCATCAAGAAACTCCTTATACACGCTGGAGCCGCCGATAATAAATACGTCAGACGTATCCACGTCCTTCAGAAGCTTAAGCAGCTCATCGCGGCTATGGACCACCTCTGCGTTTTTTACCTCATAATCCTGTCTGGTGGAAAGCACAATATTTCTTCTCCGTGGGAGCACCACCTGCTGAGGGAAGGTCTCAAGTGTTTTCCTTCCATATACTATTGTCTTTCCCATTGTCAGATTCCTGAAATTCTTCTGATCAGCTGGAATACTGACAAGGAGCTGTCCCTTATTCCCTATAGCCCAGTTACTGTCTACAGCTACTATGGCCTGCATATTTCCCTCCTCTTCTGCCCCCGGAGTGCTCCTATCTGCGATATGTGTAACATATTTTACACAGATTCCTTTCTCCGAACGCAAAGCCTTTAGACTATGTGGTAGTCTGCGTATATCTGTAACCTGCTTTACACAGATTCCTTTCTCCGATCCCCAGGAAATTATACCACGTGATTTGTCCGCGATTTATAACCTGCTTTACGGTTACTGCTGATTCGCCGTATCAGACAGCAATAGGAATGTCTTTTAACTGCTCTCCTGCCACTTCATAGCCCTCGAGGGAGACATCGTTCCTGGTGAAGTCATAGAAGTCCTTCACCTCCGGATTTAAGCAGAACTTCGGTGCGGGAAGAGGCTTTCTTTCTATCAGCTCCCTGATGAGCGGAACATGTCTGTCGTATATGTGCGCGTCTGCTATGACATGAACCAGCTCACCCACATTCATGTCACACACCTGCGCGATCATGTGCACAAGAACCGCATACTGGACCACATTCCAGTTGTTGGCAGCCAGCACATCCTGAGACCTCTGGTTCAGCACCGCATTCAGGGTAAGTCTGTCCTCTCCCTTCTTCTGCGTGACATTGTAGGTGACGCTGTATGCACAGGGATACAGGTTCATCTCGTGAAGATCGGAAAACACATAGGTATTGGTCATTATGCGCCTTGAGAAAGGGTTATTCTTGAGGTCATAAATGACCCTGTCCATCTGGTCGAACTCACCCTCTTTATAAATACTCTTCTGTGCGATCTGATACCCGTAAGCCTTTCCGATAGAGCCCGTCTCATCTGCCCACTCATCCCAGATATGGCTGTTGAGGTCATGAATATTGTTGCTCTTTTTCTGATAAATCCAGAGGATCTCATCCGTGGCGCTCTTGAGAGCCGTCTTCCTAAGAGTCATTATGGGAAATTCCCTGGAAAGGTCATATCTGTTTACAACCCCAAACTTCTTGATCGTATAAGCCGGAGTCCCGTCAGGCCAATGCGGCCTTACCTTTTCCCCTTCTGTAGAAGTCCCATTCTCCAGAATATCCTTGCACATATCTATAAAAATATCATCTGCCCTACTCATCAAACCACCTCAACATAAAATATTTGTAACTATTCAGAGCCAATCAGAATATTTAAAATACTGATATCTGATTTTAAATATTCCTATCCGGCAGACCGGCTACTTACTCCACTTATCGCAAAGCGAATTGATCTGGTCTGCAAACTTTGCCTTATCCTTGTTGGAAATTCCTTCAGACTTCGCAATAAGTCCCACAAGTCTTGCGCCTGCTGCCTTGAGTCTGGCATAGACATCGGAAACAAGCGTTGACTCCTTCTTCCTGATGGGAATCGGAACACCTTCCTTAATAAAGTTCCCTGAAATAATGTCATACTCCGTCCCGCTATATGGCGCATATGCCTTGAATCCATGCTCCTCTTTAAGACATTTGGTAAAGGACGTACAAACCGAATCCTCTCCATGTACGACAAAAACCATCTTTGGCTTTTCCCTGAAGGCCTCTATCCATTCGATAAGACCATCCTTGTCTGCATGTCCCGAGAGTCCCGTCAGCTTGGCTATCTCTGCCTTTACATCAATGGTCTCCCCGAAGAGCTTTACCTGTGTTGCTCCGTCAACAAGAGCACGTCCTGTAGTTCCCACGGACTGATAGCCCACAAAAAGAATGGTGCTCTCCGCTCTCCAGAGATTGTGCTTCAGGTGATGCCTGATCCTTCCTGCATCGCACATTCCTGCCGCGGATATGATAACCTTTGGCTCAGGGTCTTCATTGATAGCCCTCGATTCCTCCATTGTAATACTGAGATTGAGTCCGGTAAAGGTTATCGGATTGATATTTTTCCTGATCAGTGCCATAGCGTCCTCGTCGTAGCAGTCGTACTGATTCTTCTGGAAGACCTCTGTCGCCTCAACAGCAAGGGGTGAATCGACAAAAACCGGGAAATCCGGAGCGCTGGTGACCAGTCCCTCTTTCTTTATTATCCTTATGAAATACAGTATCTCCTGAGTCCTGCCCACGGCAAAGGAGGGTATGACAACATTGCCGCCACGCTCAAAGGTCCTGTTCAGCACCTCCGCAAGCTCTTTTACATAATCGACCTTCTCCTTGGAATGAAGCCTGTCACCATAGGTGGACTCCATAATGGCGATATCCGCCTCGTCTGTGTACTGAGGATCCTTGATAAGAGGCTGGTCCTTGTTTCCTATGTCTCCGGAAAAGACAAGCTTTTTGGTGACACTCTTTTCCGTAAGCCACACCTCAATACTGGAAGAGCCAAGAAGATGTCCTATATCGGTAAATCTGATCTTTATGCCCTCACTGACATTCACCTCATCACCATAACGGCAGGGAACGATACATTTTATGGTATTCTCTGCATCCTGCATCGTATAGACAGGCTCGATCATGGCAATTTCTTTATTTCTCTTGCCCTTCCTGCTTCGCCACTCTGCCTCCTGCATCTGAATGTGGGCACAGTCCCTTAGCATAATACTGCAAAGATCGGCCGTTGCCTCTGTTGCAAAAATCTTGCCCCTGAAGCCCTGAGCATATAAAAGCGGAAGATTCCCTGAGTGATCCACATGCGCATGAGTCAGGAATACATAATCAATCTCAGGTGCCGAAACCGGAAGCGGAGCGTTTTCAAAGTAGTTCTTCCCCTGCTCCATTCCATAGTCCACCAGTATTCTTTTGCCGGCTGCCTCGATATAATGGCAGCTTCCCGTAACCTCATGATCTGCACCAATAAAACAAAGCTTCATTGACAGGCCCTCCTCGTAAGTTGCTAAAGAATCGCATTCACACATACATTTATTATATCATGAAAAAGTCATGGAAAAATAAGACCTTTTCTGATAAAATGTATTGGATATTTAACAAAAGGAGATTATGAAAAGATGTTCAATACATTCGGAAAAAGAGCTGTTGCGCCGGTACTAAGCGCCATGATGCTCATAAGTCTGGCAGCCTGCGGCAACGACAGCAGCAGTAACAATTCAACAGTTGTCGGCTTATCCACTGATAAGCCCGGAACCGGCAATCCTGCCGCAGCACCCGAGACGAACAGCGGTGAGCCTTACGTACTTCCTGAAGGCTATTATTTCTCAGAGCTTACAGGTGAACCCATAAGCGAGGAGATCAAGGATCAGCGTCCGATAGCGGTCATGATCGACAATGAATCTCTCGCCCTTCCGCACTACGGAACCTCAGAGGCAGATGTTGTCTACGAGCTCATGAACAGTACCAAGAACGACAGGATCACAAGACTTATGTGCCTTGTCAAGGACTGGGACAGCATAGAGCAGCTCGGAAGCATAAGGAGCACAAGGCCCACCAACATTCTGCTTGCCGCAGAATGGAACGCGCTGCTGTGCCACGACGGAGGCCCATACTACAATGACCAGTACTTCTCACAGCCCTGGTCAGCCCACTTTTCCGGTACATTTTCAAGGATCAACAACGGAAAGGCAAGTGAGTTCACAGAGTATATCCTCAGCGGAGACCTGGACAAGAATTTTTCGGACAACGCTTCGAACAGTGCCTACTCCAGAACCTACAACGAATTTGCCAACGAGGGTGAGCACTTCGACTTTGTAGATTACGGCACCGAGATCTATCTTGATCAGAAGTATGACAGATCCTACCACGCAAGAAAGATCACACTGCCCTTCCCTCACAACCAGTCACAGCTTATCTACAACGAAGAGACAAGGCAGTACGAGTACTATGAGTACGGCGGACGCCACGAGGACGCAGAGGACGGCGCACCACTGAGCTTCAAGAATGTAATACTGCAGAACTGTGATTTCTCACAGCTTGATGACGAGGGCTACCTTATCTACAACTGCATTGATTCAGGTAAATATGGCTGGTACATCACCAATGGTATTGCCAAGGATATCACATGGATCAAGACAAGCGAGACAGGAGTCACCAAATACTACGACGAGAACGGCGATGAGCTTGAGATCAACACAGGAAAGACCTACATTTCACTTATTCCCTCCGACAGCTGGGATAAAGTAATCTTCGAATAATACAGCCATGTCAATGCTTCCTGAAAACCTTAAAAAACTAAACGGCAACTGTCTTAAGCTGATAGCATGCCTGACCATGCTCATAGACCACGCGACAGCAGGTATCATGATACCTGCTGCCAGGAACGGACTTCTGCCGGATGATATTCCATATACCACCCTGAACCTCTACTACCGGATTCTGAGGGGCATAGGCAGGGTGGCATTTCCCATCTTCTGTTTTCTACTGGTAGAGGGATTTATTCATACAAAAAACAGGCTAAGATACGCTCTTGGCCTGTTAATTTTTGGATTCATATCAGAACCCTTCTATGATGTCACATTCTTTGCAGAGAAGGAAGAATTCAACCTGAACATCTTTGAAGTGCTAAGCGCCAACAGGGGCATCCTCTTCGACCACTGCAATGTTTACTTCACTCTTTTCATCGGCCTTATAGTCATCTGGGCAATTGAAAAGAGCTTCTATCTGTATAAAGAGCTTCAGCTCCCCATCTGGCTTTCATACGTCTTTAGCTGCTGCGCCATAGCAACCGGTATTGTCATCGCCGAGCTTTTGCACACCGACTACCACGGCTTCGGAGTTGCCCTTATTGTGGTGCTGTATGTCCTTCGCTACATCGTCCCGCTAAACCTCTTTGCAGGATATATGTCCATCTGTACCCTCAGCACGGAGTATCTTGCCTTCACCGGCTTCCTGCTGCTTCTTCTTTACAACGGCAAGAGAGGTCGCGCCCTGGGCAGGATGAAGTACGCCTTCTATATCTTCTACCCGTTACATATTTATCTTATCTATCTGATACGCTGTCTTGTCTTTTAAACAGTTCCTTAGCTGCGCCAGGTCCTGGGCTTGAGCATTATGAAGATAGGCAGAAGCTCCAGCCTTCCGGCAAGCATATCAAACATCAGAACTATCTTGGACAGGGCTGAAAACTGTGAGTAATTGCCGGTCGTGCCTACCATTCCAAGGCCTGGCCCTATGTTGTTAAGCGTAGCTATTACTGACGTAACTGTGGTCTGAAAGTCAAAGTTGTCCAGAGACACAAGTATTACAGACACAATCAGCGTTGCAACATATATCCCCAGATATGCGGAAACCGACTTGACCGTCGTACCTGCAACAGGATGTCCGTCCATGAACACTCTTTTTACCGCCTTGGGATGGACCACAAAATTCAGCTCATTTCGCACGTTTCTTAAGACTATCAACACTCTGGAAAACTTGAAACCGCCGCCTGTCGACCCTGCACACGCTCCGATCAGTGAGAGTACGCATAGCGACACCTTGGAAAACATGGGCCATTTGTCAAAGTCAAGCGTTCCAAAACCCGTAGTTGTCATGATCGAAGTAACGGTAAAAAGCGCATGATGAAGGCTCATTCCAAATGAGTCCTGAATACCGGCTCTGAAGATATTTATGCCTATAAGGAGCGAAGCGACAACAATCGTTCCAAGGTAATATTTTACCTCGTCAATTGCAAATGCCTCCTTCGGCTTTTTGTTGATAAGAAAATAATAAACCGTAAAGTTTACACCGCACAGCGCCATAAATATCGTGATAACTGACTGGGTGGCAAACGAGTATCCACCGATTCCGCTGTCCGTGACCGCAAAGCCTCCTGTTCCGACTGTGGAAAAAGAAAGGGTCACTGCCTCGTAAAGAGTCAGTCCTGTAAGCTTTAGCAGAATGATCTCAACAACAGTAATTGCACAGTATATAAGATAAAGAATCTTGGCAGTGTCCTTTACCTTTGGCACTATCTTACCAACAACAGGCCCCGGGCTCTCAGCCCTCATAAGATGCATGCTGTAGCCGTCAGCCATTGGAACTACCGCTATCAGGAAAACCAGAACTCCCATTCCGCCGATCCAGTGGGTAAATGTCCTCCAGAACTGAACGCTCTTTTCCATTCCCTCGACTGTTGTAAGAATGCTGCCTCCCGTAGTGGTAAAGCCAGATACTGTCTCAAACATCGCATCCACAAAATTGGGAATCGCGTCTGTGAGGACAAACGGAACTGCACCGAGAATACTCATGATTATCCATGCAACGGCAGTTATTGTAAAACCCTCCTTTGCATAGATCACTGTGTTTTTGGGTTTATACCTGGAACCAACGTACCCTACGATAAGACAGATTGCTATCAGCATTAAAAAATCCTGAGCACTGTCATATTCACGATACATAAGAGCCACAAAAAGCGGCAGAACCATAAGATATCCCATTACGCTAAGCAGTCTGCACAGCACATATCTTATCATTGAATGATTCATGTCAATTCACCACCATGAGAATTTCGTAAGACTTCTTCCGTCACAATTCTTCCCCTGAAGCCTTGTATGAGACTAAGTATGATGTGAGCAGGTCCCGCATCATATTATCAGCCGACCAAAGAATGTTTTCGGCCGGCTGCTTCAGGAATCGGAATAGCATTCACAATTCCTTATCGGAAGAACATTTTTACGCAAGAATGTCGTTTATATCCTTAAGTCCGCCCAGAGTTGTCACTACAATGACAGCGTCCCTGTCGCGGATAATACTTTCACCACTTGGAGAAATGATCTCGCCGTAATGATTTATACATGCGATAAGAATTCCCTTTTTGAGCTTAAGCTTTGCAAGCGGCACACCTATCACAGGGCTTCCGGATCTCACGATGAATTCGAGCGCTTCAACCATACCATCATTGAGCTTGTAGAGAGTCTCTATGTTGCTTTCCTGCGATGCAGACATTCCGCGGACAAACTGTACGATACGCTCTGCTGTTATGTTCTTGGGATAAATGATGCTTCCGATTCCGAGTGAGCCGATTATGTCACCGTAGTTTACCCTGTGTACCTTGGTCAGGATTTTGGCCCTGGGATTGATGCTCTTTACATACATGGAGAGCATGATGTTCTCCTCGTCAAGGTTTGTGAGAGCCACAAAAGAATCCGTCCTTGTGACGCCCTCCTCCATAAGCATATCCTTGTCGGTTCCATCGCCATTAATGATAAGGGCCTGAGGCAGAATGTCTGTCAGCTCCTTGCATCTTGCTGCATCCTTCTCAAAGATGGTGACATCTATGCCCAGGGTTATAAGCTGCATGGCAAGATATACACCTGTCTCGCCTCCGCCTATGATAATGGTGGAGTGGACTCTTGCAGTAGGCAGACCCAGCTTCCTGAAAAAGCTCATTATATTCTTGCTGGCACCGATTATTGTTATCTCATCACCCGAGCGTATGATAAAGCTTCCATCCGGGATATAGACATCGCTGTTTCTGTTAACCACTGCGATGACAACATGCTTTTTGAGGTCCGGAGGTATATCCTTCAGGGCCAGATCGCACAGCCTTGAGTGCTCATCGATCACAAGCTTGACCAGCTCTGTCCGCCCTCTTGCAAAGGTTTCGATCTTGGTCGCTGAAGGGAGCTTCAATAAGCGTTCACATTCAGAAGCTGCTGCCTCTTCAGGATTAATTACCATTGAAAGCCCCAGCTCCTCCTTGATGAAATTGATCTCCTTCTTGTAGACAGGGTTCCTGACCCTGGCTATGGTGTGGCAGTTACCTGCCTTCTTGGCTATAAGGCAGCAAAGGAGGTTCAGCTCATCTGAATCAGTAACCGCTATCATGAGGTCTGCACTCTCTATCCCGGCATCCTTCATTATTGAATAGCTGGCACCGTTTCCGACAATTCCCATTACGTCCAGACTGTTGACCGCGTTCTGGACCACACTGCTCTTTTCTTCTATTACTGTTATGTTGTGACCTTCACTGCTAAGCTGCTGTACAAGGGCAAAACCCACATTTCCGCAGCCCACTATGATAATCTGCATATAAAGCCTCCGAAAGTATGCGATCTCCCGGCAGAACAGGGAGCGCATCCTGCATTACACAGGATTATTGAACACATTTCACCTATGCGTTCAAGAAGTCAAAAAAGACATATGCTAACAATTATACTTCATTTATTAAAATAGTCCAGTACTTTAAATATCCAGATCACTCAGCTCGCCTGCCTCACGCTCGTAGTCAAGTGCCTGCTCATCATTACCAAGCTTTCTGTAGCATTTTGCAAGCGCAAGCCTCGGAAGCTTGCCGTTTCTCTGGGCATCGATGATACTGCTACACTCGTAGGCAGCGTTATAATACCATACTATGGCTTCGTCAATGTCGCCCTTTCCAAAATAATAATCGCCCAGCTCATAGCACATCTCACTGGACATCTCAGTGACCGCATCCTTTATCGCATATTTGAGGAGAGCCTGTGTATCATCCTCAAGAACTGCTATGTGTACCAGAACGCAGCATGCTTCCTTTATCTCATCAAGGCTCCTCTCATGGTCAAGCACAGCTGTTTTGAAGAAATCCTTTGCCTTAAGAAAGTCCTCGTCATTTCCCGCCATAAAGAGCTCTCTGACGTACATGCTGTGGAGCCTCTTTGAAAAATGTCTTCCTGCCGCAGCAGCCCTTCTGAATGCCTCCAGATCGCGCTCAGCATGGTTTCTGGCAGGTCTGTGTATTATCTCGATCTCACTGTTGCACACAACCGGCTCAAGCGCTACCTGCTCATGAATGGGGTCCTCCCAGATAAAGCTCCTGGCTCTTTTAAAGAGCTTGGGCCTCAGCTCCCTGTCATAGTTGTATACAGTCCTGTAGGCAAGCTGGTTGCAGTAATACATCTGGACAATATCGATATTGAGCTCAGCGAGATCGGCCTTCAGGTCAAAGAACCTCTGCCTGTTCTCTTCGTCAATCTCCTCATCCGCATCGGCCACATATATATAATCACAGGTAGCCAGTGAAAAAGAGTAGTTTCTTGCTTCAGAAAAGTCCCCGGTCCATTTAAAGTGCTCAACCCTGGCACCATGCTTTCTGGCAACCTCCGTGGTATTATCAGTCGAACCTGTATCAACGACAATCATCTCATCAACAATTCCCTTGAGGCTCATCAAGCACCTCTCCAGTTTATCTTCCTCATTTTTAACTATCATGCAAAGACTGATCGTTACCATATATACCCTCTCTGTTGAACTCAAATTTCTAAACTAATTTAATAACTATTTTAATGGTAACTTTTTAAGTGATTTTTTTCAACCTCTTGCGAGCTCTGCAGATACAACTTTCATTTGCATTGTTGCAATTCAGTTGCCAGCCAGCCGGAGGAGACCACCGCAAGTGTAAGTCTGCCCCGGCTGGTTGGCAACTGAATTGTAACTTTTCATTACTTCAACTATATGATAGAATACATTCGATATTACAAGAATTAAAGGCGGCAGTTTGCCGCTTTCTAATATTTTTAAGAAGGTATGCCATATGCAGTTTGTATCTTTTGACTTTATTGCTGTGCTTCCGCTGGTGGCACTTATTACTTATTTTATACCTCAGAAATACAGATATATATGGATGCTGGTGATAAGTGCTGCTTTTTATGCTTCTCTTTCGCTTATTGCGCTCCCGGTGCTGCTTATCAATATCGTTATTACCTATTTTTCAGGAATTATGATTGATAAAAATGTAAAGAAGGCAGGGACATCGTCAGACGATGAAAAGGATGCAAAATCCGGCAATACTGCCGGGATGATTCTTGCAGCGGCAATTGTTGTTGAACTGGGACTTATGCTGCTTCTTCGAAGTGACAGGATATTTAATGTTATCGGGATTTCTTTTTTTACTCTGAAATCAGTCGGATATCTTGTTGATGTATATAAGGGGAAGCAGGAGGCTGAGAAGGACTTTCTTATTCTTGCGCTGTTTGTATCGTTTTTCCCGCAGGTTCTGTCGGGGCCTATCGACAGGGCGGGACTTCTTATTCCTCAGCTCAAAGCTCCCGTATCGGTTGATTTTGACAGACTTCGGGATGGTTTTTTGCAGATGCTCTGGGGCTATTTCTTAAAGCTTGTTATTGCAGACAGGCTGTCCATCTTTGTCAATGAAGTATACGCCGCTCCCGAATCTTTCGAGGGCACAATCATTGCCATCGCAACCTTATTTTATACCTTCGAGATATACTGTGATTTTGCAGGGTACTCTTCCATTGCCATTGGCACCGCCAGGCTCCTTGGAATAGATGTGAACAAAAATTTTGACTGTCCATATCTTTCAAAAAGCATCCCTGAGTTCTGGAGGCGTTGGCACATCTCACTTTCAAGCTATCTCAAGGACTATGTCTACATTCCTCTGGGCGGAAGCCGGAAAGGGACAAACCGCAAGTACTTAAATATACTGATCGTCTTTGCCGTGAGCGGAATATGGCACGGAAGTGCCCTTACTTTTCTTGTGTGGGGACTTTTGCATGCACTGTATCAGATAGCCGGTTACCTGACCGCTCCTTTCAGAGAAAAAGCCATGGCAGCCTTAATGCTTGAAAAGGATGCATTCTCCCACAAACTTATAAGCGTACTGTTTACTTTTTTCCTTGTGAATCTGGCCTGGGTCTTCTTTAGGGCCTCAAGTCTTTCGCAGGCACTTTTGATAATCAGAAAGAGCTTTGAATTTACACCCTGGGTGCTTTCCGACAACTCCCTTTACCATGTGGGGCTGTCCCGTGCAAGTCTGGGAGTCGGTGCACTTGGCATCCTGATAATGACAGTTGCCGATATAATCAGCTTACGCGGAGTTCTGCTGCGCAGCTTCATATTGAAACAGGCCCTCTGGCTTCGCTGGCTGATCATGATCACTGCCATTCTGTTCATCTTTATCTTTGGAATCTGGGGCAGCGGCTACAATGCCTCAAGCTTTATTTATCAGCAATTCTGAGGTTTGGATTATTATGAAGATTAAACTATCAAGCGCCATAAAAACCGGATTGTTCCTTGCTACTACTTCTGTCTGTCTCTTAGCAGCCTCAGCTGTTTTAAGGAGCAAGGAAAGCGATTATAAGTACGCTGATTTTTTTACAAATGCAGATAAGATAGATGTGCTGTTCATAGGCTCATCCCACGTCATAAATGCCATCAATCCCGTTGAGCTTTTTGACAACTTCGGGATCACAAGCTACAACATGGGCGGTCACGGCTCTGTGATGCAGGCCACTTACTGGGAGCTGCAGCAGGCTCTTGAATTCTGCAGGCCCAAATGCGTAGTCGTGGATACCTATATGCTGCAGAAGGACTATCAGTATCTGGACACAATGGACGAGGATTACTCTGATTCGGACAGAGAGACCTCTGTCGCCCAGCTACACCTCAACATGGACTGCTGGCCACTTACGGATGTTAAATCCGCTGCCATAAAAGACCTCATAGAGGACCCCGATATTCAGAAGCAGTTTTTTGCTGACTTCTACGTCTATCACAACAGGTGGGAGGAGCTTAACTCCGAAGACTATAAGGTTCTTTTAGGGCAAAGTGACAGGAATCCCCTCTATGGTGCTGAGATGAGATATGAAATGGAGCTTGCTCCGAACCTGGGTGTGGATATCCCGGATGAAGAGGTGCTTGAAGATGAAAGTGTCGGCACCATGTATCTTCGACGTATCATCGAGTCATGCCAAGCCAACGGTATCGACGTCCTCGTCACTTACCTTCCCTGCAGCACTGATGATTCCGACAAAAGAGCTGACAACACAGCGCATATGATTGCAAATGAATACGGTGTTCCCTTCGTCAATATGCTCAAGGAGGATGTCATTGACTTTTACACAGACCTCAATGACACAGGTCATCTGAATGCTATCGGTGCTCTCAAGGCATCGGACTATCTGGGTGATGTCATTGCTAAGAGGGGGATAGTTCCCGATCACCGCGGCGACCCTGCCTACGCTGACTGGCAGGCGCGCGCATACCTCTACAACAGTGCCCTTAACAGTCTGGCAGTTGAAAGTGAGAACATTTACAAGCAGCTCCACTTCCTGTCCCTTGGCGGCGTAAGCTCGATAGTGTACATAAATGACGGTTCCGAAGCCTTTGGTGATACTTTCTTCAAGAAGCTCATCGGAAACATCGCAGGTTCTGATGCAATAATCTCGAATACAGACGGTCCCTACATCCTCATAAATGATGCGGGTACAAAAAAGGTATACGAAGCATCGGCTGAAAAAGAACTGGCAGGAATAAAAACAAGCATAGGGACACTTAATTATCTGCCGGTAGATCATCTTATCAGGCTGCTCTATGCCGATGAGGATCCTGACACAAATTATCTCTATGATGACGAAAAGCTGAACTACGATATACAGGTGATAGCCTACGACAATGAAACAGGTGAAATACTCTCACACAGCTACTACAAATCGTATGGATGTAACTACAGCCAATAAAACGCCGAAAGGAAAAGCAATAATATAGATGTCAAAACATAAGTTTTTTTCGCTGACATTTCTTACACTGTCAGCCATTGTTCTGCTTGCCGGCTGTGGTAAGAGCTCCACTGACAGCTCCTCCTCTGCTGCCTTTGACAAGAAAGAATATCTGAAGGAATCAACTTCGGTATTGAATGACATAACTCTGGAGGAGGCCGCCGGTATCCTCGAGCCGCAAACCGTTCTGGATAATCATCCAACCCTGAGCGTGCCCACTTACATAACGCAGATCGATGGTGTCTGGTTTATCGTGGACTGCTATCACGACAGGGTCATCTACTCAGAACAGCTCGGACTCCCCATCGAGGACTGGAAGATCATGATCGGCATGACAAGCCAGCCCCACACAATAGCAAGCGACGGAAAGGTCTATCTTCTGGATGACACCGAAAACAACCGGGTCATAGTTTTTGAAAAGGCAGAGGGTAAATTCATTGCAACACAGTACTTTGAAGATATAGGAGTACGTCCTCACTACACTGTTTATGATGAAAATACCTCCACCTTCTACGTGTGGAGTTCTGAAAACGGGGAGATGTACCTTTTCAGGCACCCTGAGGATTCCACCAAAATGTATCTGACTGAAATAAGAAAGATAGATGAGCTCTCAGACCTGTATGTGAGATCCTTTACCATTATCGGCGACGAAATACTGTTTGTGTCCGGCGTCAGCAAGGATGGCACTCCGGGTACTGTGCTCAAGTGTGACCTTAACACCTTCAAGGTCAAAAAGAGCTACACAGTTCCTGACGAGCTTGCCGGTATGGTGCAGATAACTCCAATTGACGACATGTTCTATATAACAACTTCGACGGATCTCTACGGCAATCAGGACTACGCTACAATTGTAAGGACCTCTTCTCTCGAGGAGCTTTCTGATGGCAAATACGAAGATATTTACGCCGATTATTTTGTTGGCGGAGGTACTCCCTACTACATCTCGCAGGTGGGAGACACCTATTATCTCACAGAGCACAGACTGCCGGGGCACTCAATATGGAGCTTCAAAGTCAAAGACGGATCGGTCACAGACGTGACCGCCCTATATTAAAAAAACAGTTGCCTCAAAGGCAACTGTTTTTTTAATCTTTACTCTTCTGCGGAATCACCTACCGGTTTGCCGCCGGTGGCGAGCCATTTCAGGTAGGCATTTATGAAAGGATCAAGGTCGCCGTCGAGAACCGCATCAGCGTTGGAGGCCTTGAAGCCTGTCCTTGTGTCATTGACCATAGTATAGGGCTGGAGGACATAGGAGCGGATCTGGCTTCCCCATGCATTGTCCTTGACCTCTCCTCTTATTCCGGAGAGCTTCTCAGCCTGCTCTTCCTGCTTCATGATAAAGAGCTTTGCCTTGAGCATCTGCATGGCCTTGTCCTTATTCTGGAACTGTGACCTCTCATTCTGGCAGGCAACTACAACACCTGTAGGAATATGGGTTATCCTGACAGCAGATGATGTCTTGTTGATGTGCTGTCCACCTGCTCCGCTTGATCTGTAGGTATCAACGCGAAGGTCATCAGGATTGATATCGATATCGATATCCTCCTCAATATCAGGCATTACATCACAGGAAACAAAGGATGTCTGCCTCTTGGCCTGAGCATTGAAGGGACTTATACGCACAAGTCTGTGCACGCCGTGCTCCGATTTGAGAAGTCCGTAGGCGTTGGTTCCGGAGATCTGGAACGCAACAGACTTGATCCCTGCTTCATCGCCGTCAAGAAGGTCCAGAGTCTCAATTGAAAATCCCTTTCTCTCAGCCCATCTCGTATACATGCGATACAGCATGCTTGCCCAGTCGCAGGCCTCTGTTCCGCCTGCTCCGGCATTGAGACGAAGAATCACATCATTTTTATCATAGGGACCGTTAAGCAGATTGCTGATACGTATGTCCTCAAGTGTTGACTCAAACTCATTGAGCTCAGCTCTTATCTCGGCTGCCATGTCTTCGTCATCCACACCCTCAGCATTCTGCATATCGATGAGATCGATTATGTCACCGTATTGATTGTTGAGCTTCTCAATCTTTTCCACAAGGTCCTGCATGTTCTTGAGGTCCTTGGTCTTTTTGTTGGCTTTCTCCGCGTTGTCCCAGAAGCCGGGCTCTTCCATCTCACGGCTAAGCTCTTCAATTATCTTTTTCTTGGACTCAAGATCAAGGGAAGCAGTAACCTCCCTGAGAGTCTCCTGAAGGCCCTGAATTTCAACCTTCATCTGATCTAAAACTACCATTCTGTACTCCTTGTTTTATGTAGTTACTTCTGAGTATCCTTAAGTTTCACTGATACGTCAGAAGCTATATCCTTCCGCCGCCATGGCAGTTCTTGTACTTCTTGCCGCTTCCACACGGACATGGATCATTTGGATAAACCTTGGCTTCCATGCGCTTCTTGGGAGCTCTGGCCACTGTGTCATCCTTGTTGGTGCCTGTTACCTTGGCAACCTGCTCACGCTCTACTCTCTCTTCAATATGTACATGGAACAGGAGTCTTACAGTATCCTCCTCGATGTTCCTTGTCATCTCATCAAACATCTCATAGCCCGTCAGCTTGTATTCAAGCTTGGGATCCCTCTGACCATAGGCCTGAAGACCGATTCCCTGACGCAGCTGGTCCATATCGTCGATATGATCCATCCACTTTCTGTCTATTACCTTCAAGAGAATAACACGCTCAATCTCACGGATAGTCTCAGGCTCAGGAAACTCTGCTTCCTTGGCCTCATAGAGCTTGACTGCCTCCTCCTTGAGCTGCTGCTTGAGCCCTGACTTTGTAAGAGTCTCTATTCTTCCTCTTGTTATTTTCTTGAGAGGAACAGTCGGCAAAAGAAGCTCGTTGAGCTCGTTGAGATCCCAGTTGTCAGAATTACTCTCCTCACCGACAACCGTCTCGACATCGGACTCCACAATATCCGTGATCATCTTGTAGATTGAATCACGCATTGAAACTCCGTCAAGAACCTTTTTACGCTCTGCATAGATGATCTCTCTCTGCTCGTTGTTGACCTGGTCGTACTCAAGAAGGTTCCTTCTGATACCATAGTTGTTTGACTCTATCTTCTTCTGTGCAGACTCGATGGCCTTTGAAAGGGATGCGTGCTCTATCTCCTGTCCGTCAGGAATCTTGAGGGCATTGAACATCGCAATAAGTCTCTCTGAACCAAAGAGCCTCATCAGATTGTCCTCAAGTGAGAGATAGAACTTGGACTCACCGGGATCCCCCTGACGTCCAGCACGACCACGGAGCTGATTGTCGATACGTCTGCTCTCGTGTCTCTCTGTACCTATTATCTTAAGTCCGCCCAGCTCTTTGGACTCATCGTCAAGCTTGATATCGGTACCACGTCCTGCCATGTTGGTCGCAATGGTTACAGCTCCGTGTTTGCCGGCCTCTGCAACTATCTCAGCCTCCATCTCGTGAAACTTGGCATTTAAGACCTGATGCTGGACTCCTCTCTTTTTGAGCATCCTCGAAAGCTCCTCGGATGACTCGATCGTGATGGTACCGACAAGGACAGGCTGGCCCTTGGCGTGAGCATCGCACACCGCATCGCAGATGGCGTTCAGCTTCTCCTTCTTGGTCTTGTATACAGCATCCTGCAGATCCTTACGAAGTACAGGTCTGTTGGTCGGGATGACGATAACATCCATTCCATAGATGTCGCGGAACTCCCTCTCCTCAGTCAGGGCAGTACCTGTCATTCCGCATTTCTTTTCAAACTTGTTGAAGAAGTTCTGGAAGGTAATGGTCGCAAGGGTCTTGGATTCCCTCTTTACCTTTACATGCTCCTTGGCCTCGATAGCCTGGTGAAGGCCGTCCGAATAACGTCTTCCCGGCATAACACGGCCTGTAAACTCATCGACAATGAGGACTTCATCATCCTTGACAATATAGTCGTGATCCCTTGCCATAAGGTTGTTGGCACGAAGGGCAAGGATGATGTTGTGCTGGATCTCCAGGTTCTCCGGATCAGCCAGATTATCTATACGGAAAAATTTCTCTACCTTGGCAACACCGGCCTCGGTGAGGTTAACGATCTTGTCCTTCTCATTTACGATAAAATCACCGGTCTCTTCTCTCTCAACGCCCATGATGGCATCCATCTTGGAGAGGTCTTCCATATCCTCGCCTCTGGTCATCTGCTTGGCAAGGATATCACATGCCTCATAGAGCTTGGTTGACTTGTCACTCTGACCTGAAATGATAAGAGGTGTTCTCGCCTCATCGATAAGAATTGAGTCTACCTCGTCGATGATGCAGAAGTTAAGTCCGCGGAGTACACACTGCTCCTTGTAGATAGCCATGTTGTCACGAAGGTAATCAAATCCCAGCTCATTGTTCGTGACATAGGTGATGTCGCAGTTATATGCCTTCTTCCTCTCCTCGCTTGTCATGCTGTTCAGGACTATGCCTACAGTGAGTCCGAGGAATTCATGGATACGCCCCATCCACTCCGCGTCACGCTTTGCAAGGTAGTCATTGACCGTAACTACATGCACGCCCTTGCCTGCAAGGGCATCAAGATATGACGGAAGTGTTGCTACCAGGGTCTTACCTTCACCGGTTCTCATCTCTGCAATTCTGCCCTGATGAAGAATAATCCCGCCGATCAGCTGCACCCTGAAGTGCTCCATTCCAAGCACTCTCCTGCCGGCCTCACGGACTACCGCATATGCCTCAGGCATTATGTCATCGAGAGTCTCGCCTGCTGCAAGTCTCTTTTTGAACTCATCAGTCTTGCCGCGCAGCTGTTCATCCGTAAGAGCCTGCATCTGTGGCTGCATCGCCATAATGGAATCAACAGTGCCCTTGATACGCTTCAATTCCCGCTCACTATGTGTTCCGATAATCTTATCAATTATGCTCATCTTATCTCCTAGGAAATGCTACAAAAAAATTTGAAAAACTTCTTCCTATGATAAATAGGCAAAAGTCCGTCAAATATTATATCAGAATGGCAAAAATTATTCAACCATGCGTAAATATGTGGGCTCAGCCAGGAGCCGAATCTCTGCAATTCAGTTGCCAGCCAGCCGGGGCAGGCCGCCGCAAGTGTAAGTCTGCCCGGGGGACGCTCTCGCTCTGTGAAAAACGTAGCGGTACTAAGCGACAAAAATACGGTCGCTAAGTACCGACGTTTTTCAAAGCACCCCGGCTCAGCCTTA